>NZ_JBQKLA010000003.1:0-145230 GCF_052116465.1 Collinsella sp. Sow4_D11
ACGGTGAGCCCGGCGCCGCGAAGCGCCCTGGCCCTCTCCACCATTCTCCTACTGTATGCCATGCGGACTCCGTTCCGGACCTCAACGGTCCAACTTTTTGTCCGCAGTCCCGCCGATATTCTGGGATGCGCTTTCCGCTAGGGACTCCAACCGGAAAGCGCATCCCAGAATTCGACCAAATTGTGGGTCGCACTTTCCGGAGCTAAGCGGCAGTTCGCAAAAAAACGGGTGCAGACCGAAGTCCGCACCCGTAAGCGCTGTTTACTTGCGCATCAAGCCGCCGCGCTCGTCGATGGCATCCCAGAAGGCATCGGCAAAGCGAGGATCGCTTGCGGCCATAAGGGCGTTGGTGGCCATCCAGCCAGAAGGCGTGCCGGTGTCGTAGCCCGACAGAGGATCGATGACGACGGCGTACATGGCCTCGCGGTCGAGCGAACGGGCCATGGCGTCGGTCAGCTGGATCTCGCCGCCCTTGCCGGCCTGCTGGTCGGCAAGCAGCTCCATGACCAGCGGGCTCAGCAGATAGCGTCCGACGATGTAAAGGTTAGAAGGCGCAGCCTCGGGAGCAGGCTTCTCCACCAAGCCGCCGATACGCCACACGGCGCCAGGCTCGGCATCGCCAACGCCCTCAGCGCCCTCGAGGGAGCCCACGCGCTCGCCGGCGATAACGCCATAGCGGCTGACCTCCTCGGGAGCACACGCGGCAACAGCGATAACCGAAGCGCCGCCATGCTCCTTGGAGACGGCAAGCATCTTGTCGCAAATGTCATGGTTGGGCACAACATAGTCGCCCAGAAGAACCAGGAAGTTCTCCCCCGCCACAGCATCGGCCGCCGAGCGAATGGCATGGCCGAGGCCCTTGGGCTCGTACTGATAACGGAAGTCGACCGGCATACCGCCTGCGTGTGCAACGGCATCGGCATATGCATCTTTGCCGCGCTCGCGCAGCAGGTTCTCGAGCGAACGGTCGGGCTGGAAGTAGCTCAGCAGCTCGGGCTTACCGGGAGAGGTGACGATGATAGCATCATCGACCTCCTCGGGAGCGAGCGCCTCCTCGACGACATACTGGATAACCGGCTTGTCGAGAACCGGCAGCATCTCTTTGGGCGTGCACTTAGTGCCAGGCAGAAAACGCGTGCCTAGACCGGCGGCGGGGATGATTGCCTTCATATTATTCAAGGATCCTTTCGCAGGCGCAAAGCGCCCCAAGCGTGCGGCACGGCGGCCGCAGACCAAATTGCGATACCGAAGTATCTTACCGCCGGAGACATACGTCGCCGTAAGGCAAACGCAATTCTTCAGCAGGTCAACGCAAATTATTGCTCGAATGGTGCAATTTTATGCCCCAGCGGTAACGGGATTGGCACGGCGAAGACAGCAGTGTTCTGCGTGCCGAGCAATGGGAATGAGGGGGCAAAACAAAAAAGACGGGGCTCGCAATGCGAACCCCGTCTGCAAAGAAATCTGGCGAGAAAGCCTGATTACTTGAGGGTGACAGCAGCGCCAGCAGCCTCGAGCTTCTCCTTGGCAGCCTCGGCGTCCTCCTTCTTGGCACCCTCGAGAACAGCCTTGGGAGCGCTCTCGACGACCTCCTTGGCCTCCTTCAGGCCAAGGTTGGTGAGCTCACGGACGGCCTTGATGACCTGGATCTTGTTGTCGCCGAAGCCCTCGAGCACGACGTCAAACTCGGTCTTCTCCTCGGCCTCAGCAGCGCCAGCAGCGGGAGCGGCGACAACAGCGGCAGGAGCAGCGGCGGAAACGCCGAAGGTGTCCTCGATAGCCTTAACGAGCTCGGAAGCCTCGAGAAGGGTCATTTCCTTAAGAGCATCGATGATCTCATCGGTGGTAAGCTTAGCCATTTCTAAGTCCTTTCGGTTTCCGTGTCTGTGCACGGAGATCAGTTAAAACACGGCGCGAATGCGCCAGGGGTGCGGCGTTGCCGCCGCGGGTGAAAACAGCGACTAGGCTGCCTTCTGCTCGGAGACCTGCTGGATCGAACGAGCGAGACCAGAGGAAACGCCGTTGACGCAGACAGCGATGTCGCGAGCGAAACCGGAGATGAGACCGGCGATCTGGCCGAGAAGCTGGTCCTTGGTGGGCAGCTCGGCGATAGCCTTAACATCATCAGCGGAAACGGCCTTGCCGTCGGAGATACCGCCCTTGATCTCAAGGACGCCCTTGGACTTAGCGGAGAAGTCCTTAAGGGTCTTAGCGGCCTCGACCGGCTCGGTCTCGTAGAACACATAAGCGACGGGGCCGGCGAGGATCTCGTCGAGCTCGGGCTGCTCCTGGTTCTTGAGAGCGATCTTGACCAGGTTGTTCTTGTAGACCTTCATCTCGGCGCCGCACTCGCGAAGCTGATGACGCAGCTCCTGAGCCTGCTTAACCGTCAGACCGTTGTAGTTGACGACGAACAGACCGGCATTCTCGGCGATACGGGACTCGATCTCTGCAACCTTGTCGATTTTGTACTGCTGGGGCATGAATTACACCTCCTCGAATTCTTTCCGGGCACGGTCCGCCACAAGGACGTGACGGGGGCATGTCCAAAAAGAAAGCCCCCGCGCTGCATGAGCGACGGGGGCGAGAAGACATATCTACTCGACCACCTCGGCTGGCGGGATATCCCATTAAGCTCGCGGGCAATGCCCGTTTGCACCGGCTGTCTCTGGCAGCGGATTCGTGCGTGAACCGAAAGTATTATGGCGGGGACCCCGGCGTCGGTCAACGGCAACCCTGGCTGCACACAATTCCACCATCTCGGTCGCGCCGCCAAAGGCCAGGCGCAAGCTTTTCGCTCGGTCAGGTCCTGGGCTCGCACGAAGAGCACATTTAGTGCTCTTCGGCTCGTGCGGAATCTACGAAAAGCTTGCGCCTGGCCTTTGGCGGCGCGGCCTGCGTCAACTATGGGGCAGCCCGGTTTTCCGTTGGCCGGCGCGCCCCACTCATAATGCTTGGGTCGGTGGGCTGATGGTTTTGGGTCCCGGTGGGCTATAGGGTTGACACGAAGTTGGACAGGCGGCGGAGGCCTTCGTCCAGATCTTGGTCGGAGACGCAGTAGCTTAAGCGGATGTGGCCTTCGGTGCCGAAGCAGTCTCCGGGGACTAGGGCTACGTTGGTTTCTTTGATGGCTTTGATGCAGAAGTCTTCGCTTGTTAGGCCGAATTGTTTGATGCTGGGAAAAGCGTAGAAGGCACCGGCTGGTTCCACTACGTCGAGGCCCATGGTGTCTAAGGCTGCGAGCACGCGTTCGCGGCGGGCTCGGTAGACTTTGAGCATAGGGGTTGGGTCGACGGTCAGGGCTCGGGCCGCGGCGTCCATCTCAAAGGAGACGGCGCTCGATACTAGGTATTGGTGAGCTTTTGCGATCTCGGCGATGACGGGGGCTGCAGCTGCGAGCCAGCCCAAGCGCCAGCCGGTCATAGCCCATGGCTTGGAGAAGCTCTCGATGACCACCGTCTGCTCACGCAGCTCCGGGTGGCGCTGGGCAAAGCGCTCATAGCCATCCACATAGACCAGGCGGTTATATACGTCGTCGCAGATTACGTAGATGCCCGCTTGCTCTGCCACGTGTGCCACGGCGTCGAGCGATGCCGCGTCGAGGATACAGCCCGTAGGATTGTTGGGCGTGCAGATGACGATGGCCTTAGTCGCCGGCGTCACGCAGGCGCGAAGCGCGTCCTCGTCAATCTGGAATTGCGCGGGCTCCGTATCCAAGAAGACCGCCTTGGCATGGTTGGCCACGACGATGCTCTCGTACAGACCAAAGGCTGGCGTGGGGATAATAACCTCGTCGCCGGGGTTGAGCATGGCCATAAATGTTGCCGACAGGGCCTCGGTCGCGCCGTCGGTCAGGATGACCTCGTCGGCCGAAAACGTAAGGCCCGCGTCTCCCATGTAGGTAGACAGTGCCTCGCGCAGGGCGGGACGGCCGTTGTTGGGCGGATAGTGCGTGTCACCGCGGCCCAGCGCGGCGGTCACCTCGGCGCTAATCACATCGGGCGTGGGAAAATCGGGCTCGCCAAGCGCGAGCGCGATGCACCCCGGGTGCTGGGCGGCGAGCGCGTTGATCCGGCGGATGCCGGAGGGCTTGAGCGTGGCAAGCGAGGTGTTCATGGGCAGTCGCATGGCATTCCTTTCGTAAGGGTTGCACTAGGATAGCGCGCCCGCGCGCCACCAGACGGTGTAACCTAAACGGAAACCAACCGGAAAGGAGGCGGCATGGAGACAACTGCACGCGGCGATGTACCAAAAACGCTGCAAACCATTGCGTATATCAGTATTCCCGAGAGCGCCGATCTTGAGTTTTTACTCTGGGACCTGCAGGATGCCATCGCCGCCTATGCTCAGCTTTCCGGCACCGCGCTCCCCCGTCCGGTTGATTTGAAGGCAAATGACACCGGTGTTGTCGATGGCATGGTGTTCGCTGTTGATGATGCATTTGATGATGAGGCGATAATCGCTGTCGAGCAGATACTCGATCGCTTCGGGGATACAGAGACACGCGTCTATGTCGTCGTTCTTGCTGGGTCCGAGGACGCCGAACGGGCACACGAAACCGCCGTGCGGCTGCGCCGGGCCTGTCGTCTTCGTGACCTGCCATGGTGCGGTGGCGTTGTCATCTGCGCCGGCAGCGGTATTGCGGCGCTTCGCCACTCCCCGCGTATGGGCCTCTTACGCCGGCCATTTTCCGAAGCGATGGATAAGCTTGTAGGCGCCGTGCGCATGGGCTGCTCCATAGAGCATGCGCAGCTGCTTGGCGGCGGCGATGCCGATAGTGTCGATGTCGACGGCATGGTGCGCGTCAAGCCCGCCGTGCCCGCACCAATCTGGCATGCCATCATCAAACGCCTCGGCACCCATGCTCAATAAAGGATCTAGATTACCGTGCGGTCCAGTCAACTGCCTCGCGCCAGCGCTCGACAAGCCGCTCCAGGCGCCAGGCCGCGTTAGCGGGACTAGTTGACGGCAACACGACAGCGGACAGACCCGTCCGCTCCTGTAGATAGCGCTTATAGAGGCGCCCCGCCGTACCTCCGTTGCATACCACCCGCTCGATGGGCGCAGCTCCAGTGATGCGTTCGATATATGCCGGCACAACGTTTTTGATGCTCGCGTCGCTCGACCCCTTAATGTCGCAGCTCTCGACCACATCCCACAGGGCCACACCACCGTTCAACAGCATGGATCGCTTGGCGGCAATAGAGGCGTCGAGCGTCGCGGGCTCGCCGCCCACCAAAGGGTCGCCCTCGTTGGGCGGCACAGGCACACCGAGGCACGTGGCCATCACGCGCCAAAAGCGATTCTGAGGGTTGCCGTAATAAAAGGCATTGGCGCGCGAAAGCACCGAGGGAAACGACCCGAGCACCAAAACGCGCGAGTGCTGGTCAAACACGGGCTCAAACCCATGCTCAATATGTTGATAGCCCTCGTCTGACACCGCCATGACCTAGGCCCTCAACAGATAGCGCACCTCGTAGGGCGCAAGTTCAAGCGCACCCGTCAGCTCGACCGTGGGCGCATCGTCGGCAAGTAGGTCGACGAAGGAACCGTTGAGTTCGCCGGCTCCAAAGGTATAAGGCTCGTTCACGGCATTGACCGCCACGAGCACCGTCGCGTCGTCGCAGGCGCGCTCGAACAGCAGCTGTTTGTTCTGAATCATCACGTTGCGATACGCACCGTAGTTGAGGGCACGGGCCGCCGCGTCGTCGGCCGAGCGCAGGTGCGTAAGCTGTGTGACGAACGCCGTCAGCTCGTTGGGCGCAGGCTCATCGAGCGCAGGGCGCAGCGCCCAGTCGCCATCGGGGCCGCCCTTTTCGCCAGCAATTCCCCACTCGCTGCCATAGTAGATGCACGGGATGCCCGGCATGCCAAAGAGCATGCCGTAGGCGGGACGCAGGCACGACTTGTCGGTGAGAATGCTCGCCAGGCGCGGCACGTCGTGGTTGTCGACAAACGACAGCAGGTGCTTGCCGCGGTAGATGCACCACGGGTCGCCGCCAAACTGACGGTGCAGCGAGTGGGCGATCTCGAACATGTTGATCGAGTTAAAGCTGGAGTACAGTCCCTTGTAACACTCGTAGTTGGTGCAGGAGTCGAGCATCTCGTCGTTGACGATCTGGTTGTAGTCGCCGTGGAGCGTCTCGCCGATCAGCACAAAGTCGGGCTTGAGCTCACGGGCAAAGGCGTGCAGGCGGCGCATAAAGTCGCGGTCGAGCATGTAAGCGACGTCCAGGCGCAGACCGTCGACGCCAAAGACCTCGGCCCAACGGCGCACGGACTCGAGCAGGTAATCGACCACGGCGGGGTTTTGCAGGTTAAGCTTCACGAGCTCAAAATGGCCTTCCCAGCCCTCGTACCAAAAGCCGTCGCCGTAGCACGAGTCGCCGTCAAAGCTGATGTGGAACCAGTCCTTGTAGGGCGAGTCCCACTTGCGCTCCTGCACATCACGGAAGGCCCAAAAGCCACGGCCCACATGGTTGAAGACGGCGTCGAGCACCACGCGGATGCCGTGGGCATGCAGCGTCTCGCACACGGCGGCAAAGTCGGCATCCCCACCCAGGCGACGGTCGATGTGGCGCAGGCTGCGCGTGTCGTAGCCATGGCTATCGGACTCGAGCGGTGGGTTGATGAGCACAGCGCCAATACCGAGTTCCTGCAGGTAGTCGGCCCATTGGGCGATTTTCATGAAGGGGGCATCGGGGTTGGGCGCGTCGTTGGCAGCCTGGGCAAGCTCATCCTCGGCAACGGGCGCGGCGTTTTCGCGCGGAGCTCCACAAAAGCCCAGCGGATAGATTTGATAGAACGTCGTCTCGTATGCCCACATAGCAACCTCCCGGTAAGCTCAACACAACGACATCCATTGTATGCCCGGCTTGTATCCCCTCCCCCAAAATAAGTTGCGGTGGAATAGTTCCTGCTTGGGCCTTCAGAGGCCTTAAACAGGAACTATTCCACCGCAACTGATGAGGGAACGTGATTAGGCGACGGGCTTGGTGCGACGGATGGCTGGGAACAGTACGGTGATGGCGAGGATGACGCCCACGACGGCAATCGCCCCGCCCGCGAAGCCGATCCAGGCGATACCGGGGCCCGAAACCACGGCGCCGCCGATCGCGGTGCCCGTGCCGATACCCAAATTAAACAGGCCCGAGAAGATCGACATGGCGACAGCCGACGAATCCGCCGGCGTGTACTTGATAAGCTCGGCCTGAAATGCCACATTGAAGGCCGTGGCGCAGCAGCCCCACAGCACGCAGACGGCAAGCACTGCTGCGAGCGACGATGCGGCCGAACCCATGAGCAGCAGGGCCGCTGGCACGCCGGAGAGCGTGATAGCCAAAAACGGGAAGCGGTGCCCATCGAACAGGCGGCCAAACAGCCAGCTGCCCACCAGACCGGAGCAGCCAAACGCCGTCAGCGTCATGGTAATGGCGCCCGCGTCGACGTGCGCGACCTGCGCCAGGAAGGGCTCGATATAGCTGTAGCCTGCGTAATAGCCGGTCGCCATAAAAACCGTGACCGCGTAGAGCGCGATGAGGAACGGGTTCTTGAGCAGCTCGGGCAGCTGTTTAACGGCAAAGCGCTCACCCGCCGGCATGGCAGGGAACACCGCTGCCTGGTACACCACCGCGGCGGCAGAGAAGGCCCCGACCACAGCGAATGTCATGCGCCAGCCCACAGCCAGCCCGATGGCGCGGCCGATCGGCAGGCCAAAGATCTGTGCGATGGACGAGCCCGTGGCGATCATGCTGATGGCGAGCGCCCCGTGACGGGTGTCGACCAGGCGCGACGCCATAATCGAGGCGACCGACCAGAACACGGCATGTGCGCAAGCGACCACCAGGCGTGCACAGACCAAAATAGGATAGGTGGGCGCCACGGCGGACAGGAACTGACCCAGAGAGAACACAGCGAGCACGCCGAGCAGCATACGCTTGAACTCAAAGCGCGAGGCAAACACCATAAGCGGCAGCGACAGCAGCATGACGCCCCAGGCGTAGACCGAAATCATGATGCCTGCCTGGGCCTCGGTGAGCGAGAACGATACGGCAATATCAGTCAGAAGGCCGATGGGCATGAACTCCGATGTGTTGAACACGAACGCGCAGCAGGCGAGCCCGATAAGCGGGAGCCACTGCTTGAGCGAGATGCCATCTTGTCTTGCCTGAGTCATGTAGGAAACCTCTCCGATTGTCTTGGGCGGTGGGCGATTATATAGCAACGGCCCCGCATCCGTCAGCACAGATGCGGGGCCGCAATCAACAACTCAATACACAGAGGTTGCGCCGTCAATAAATAGCTAAGCCAACCCCAGCAATATGCCCGCCGAATGCACGACAAACGCCACAATCCAGGCGACCGTCACCTGAAACGCGAACACGGCAACGGCATAGCGCGCGCCCAACTCGCTCTTGACGGCACCGATTGCCGCCACGCAGGGCGGGTACAGCAGCGTAAAGACCAAGAACACGTAGGCGGTAAACGGCGAAAACATGGTCGACAGCGCCGCGGGTGACGTTGCATCCAAAAGCACGGTGAGGGTCGAGATGACGCTCTCCTTGGCGATAAGTCCGGTGACGAGCGCCGTGGATGCACGCCAGTCGCCAAAGCCAAGCGGCGCCAACGCCGGCGCGATGATGCTACCCAGACCGGCAAGTAGACTCTGCGACTGATCGGCGACCACATTAAAGCGGATGTCAAACGTCTGGAGGAACCAAATGACCACGGTGGCGGCAAAGATGATGGTAAAGGCCTTGGTAATAAAGTCCTTGGCCTTATCCCACGCCAGCATCACCGTCGTCTTGATGCTCGGCAGGCGGTAATTGGGTAGCTCCATGATAAACGGCACCGGGTCGCCCTTAAATGCCGTGCGGTTGAGCACCAAAGCCGCGATGCAACCGACCGCAATGCCAATCAGATAGAGCGAGACCATGGCGGGGACCGTCGCCTGCGGGAAGAATGCTCCGCACAGCAAGCCGTAAACCGGCAACTTGGCCGAGCAGCTCATGAACGGCGTGAGCATGACCGTCATCTTGCGATCATGCTCGGATGGGAGTGTACGGGTCGACATGATAGCCGGCACGGTGCAGCCAAAACCGACGAGCATGGGCACAAAGCTGCGGCCCGACAGGCCAAAGCGACGCAGCACCTTATCCATGACAAAGGCCACGCGCGCCATGTAGCCGGAGTCTTCCAGAATGGAGAGGAACAAGAAGAGCACGACGATAATCGGCAGGAAGGTCAGCACGCTGCCCACACCCGTAAGCACGCCGTCGACAGCCAGCGAGCGCACCACGTCGTTGGTTCCGAACGCCTTGAGACCCGCATCGGCCGAGGCGATGATGGCAGCGATGCCGTCCTCCATAAGTCCCTGCAACGCCGCGCCGATCACGCCAAACGTCAGCCAAAAGACGAGGCCCATGATCACCAGAAACGCCGGGATGGCCGTGTAGCGACCCGTCAGGATGCGGTCGATCTTAACGGAGCGCACGTGCTCGCGGCTCTCGTGCGGCTTCACCACGCAGCGCCCGCACACGTCGCCGATAAAGCTAAAGCGCATATCGGCCAGCGCGGACAGGCGGTCGGTGCCAGCCTCGCCCTCCATCTGGGTAATGATGTGCTCGATAGCGTCAAGTTCGTTGCGATCCAGGTGAAGTGCCTCGGTCACCAGCTCGTCGCCCTCAACCAGCTTGGTCGCCGCAAAACGCAGCGGAATGTGGGCCGTCACGGCATGGTCCTCGATCAGGTTGGCAATGCCGTGGATACAGCGATGCAGCGCACCGCCGTCCGGGCCATCGGGCGCGCAGAAGTCCAGGCGACCCGGGCGCTCGCGGAACCGCGCCACATGCAGAGCGTGATCCACCAGCTCGCCGATACCCTCGTTGCGGGCAGCGCTAATGGGGACAACAGGCACGCCCAACAGGCTCTCGAGCAGGTTGACGTCCACGGCGCCGCCGTTGGCCGTCACCTCGTCCATCATGTTGAGCGCGATAACCATGGGGCAGTCGAGCTCCATAAGCTGCAGCGTCAGGTAGAGGTTGCGCTCGATATTGGTGGCATCGATGATGTCGATGATGGCGTCGGGATGCTCGTCAAGGATGAATTGACGGCTGACAATCTCCTCGCCCGTGTACGGCGACAACGAATAAATACCGGGCAGGTCGGTAACGCTCGCCTCGGGGTGGTTACGGACAGTACCGTCCTTGCGGTCGACCGTCACGCCGGGAAAGTTACCAACATGTTGGTTGGAACCCGTCAGCTGGTTGAACAGCGTGGTCTTGCCGCAATTTTGGTTGCCGGCGAGGGCAAAGTGCAGCGGCGCGCCCTCGGGCACGGCCGTTTTTGCCGCGCGGGGCGAATACGTCCCCTCACCGAGCGCCGGGTGCTCCGTCGTACCGATTGCGGCGTTAACGCGCGGGCTCGTATCGGTGTCGTGAATACCCACGAGCTCAATGCGAGCAGCATCGTCTTTGCGCAGCGTCAACTCGTAGCCACGCAGGCGAATCTCGAGCGGGTCGCCCATGGGGGCGTACTTCATCATGGTGACTTCGGTGCCCGGCGTTAAGCCCATGTCCAAAATATGCTGTCGGAGTGCCTGATCGTCCGATGCCACCGATGCGACAACGGCGTCCTTTCCAATCTCGAGTGTATCGAGCTTCACGTACGTGTTCCTCCCCCGACGCCCACAGGGCGTTGCATTTATGTTCACCATTGCTAACCGTTTGCCATGGCTAACCAATTTTAACCATGCATGATAGCGCGAACATGCAGCGACGTTCAATCAACAGATTGTTGCAATGGGGATTCCGGACCCCGGTTTTCCAGACGAGCCTGCTGCGGAAACTGCATCCCACTACTCAGGCGAATTCCGGTCCCCGATTTCCCGATGGGGCCTCTCGGGGAAACCGCGTCCCACTCCGAAGCGGGACTGCGGACAAAACTGGGACGCGGTTTCCGGTCCGGGCATCAAAACGAAGTTGCGGTGGAATAGTTCCTGTTTGGGGCTTTAACCAGCAAAAACAGGAACTATTTCACCGCAAGTTATGAGGGACGGGAGGGACTGGCCCTCTTACTCTTACAGATGGCGCTCCAGGAAGCGGAAGGCTAGGCGAATCCAAGGGCGGACTGCCACCTGTTTGTCCTCGTTGTCGACCGCGGTATTGGCATTGCCGAGCGAAAGGCCGTGACCGCCTTGGTCAAAGACGTGCATCTCGCAAGCGACGCCCTCCTCGGCCATACGCTGAGCAAACGGATAGACCTGCGCGATCGGCGCCGTTTTGTCATCGGACACGCCCCACACAAAGGTCGGCGGCATCTGACGCGAAACATGCGTGGTAGGGCAGATATCGGCCAGGTGCTCTTCGGTGGCCTCGCCACCGGTCACCATCGACAGGTAGTCGTTGAGCAAATCGCGCCCCGTCTTGCCACCTGTCTTGGGCACGCGCAAGTCGATGCGCGGATCGCGCGTCTGCATGTCGCGGACATAGGCAAGGTCGAGCAACGGATAGCCCAGCACCACGACATCGGGACGAATGTCGTCCGGACGCGCCCCGACAAGTGCCGCGAAGGGGCCGGTCTTCCACTGCGTTGCCAGCGAGGCGCAAATCATGCCGCCCGCCGAGAATCCCACAACGCACACGCGCTTGGGATCGACATGCCACTCGTCGGCATTCGCACGAACCGTGGCGACCATCTTGGCAAGATCTGCCTGGGGGTGCGGAAAGCTCACGTCACCCGTGCCACTCGTGACATAGTTGAGAACAAAGGCCTGGTACCCGTGATCCAAAAAGGCAAACGCCACCGGATCTTGCTCATGCGGGGCGATGTGCGTAAACGCGCCTCCGCCGCAGATGATCACTGCCGGGCGACGACCATTGGGCTTGCCGGGCAGCGGTTCGGCCCCCATATAGGTAAACGTCGCCGGATATTCCTCGGTCGGCTCCTCGCCCCACAGCGCATGGCTCTCGACAATCATATATGCTCCCTTCGCGCGATTCGTGCGCACGTCATGTATCGCCTTCAAGCGTACCCCACTTGGACGCACGGCATCGAAACGCATCCGCAATAAGTTTCCCTTCAACTGATATATCACATAATCCCAGCTCAGGGCCGTCGTTGAGCAGCGTAAAATAGGGACGCTGACCGAGCCGGTAAACACACACGAAACGTTTCCGGCAAAACTACGCGTGCGCCACATGCGCACTTGATACGTTGGAGGCATCTATGGGTCTGCTCGATTCGCTCAAGTCCACGTTCAACTCGTCGGGCGAGGCGTCCGTACCGCCCGCAGCAAGCTTCGCCACCCGCGAAGGCGTCATCTACGCTCCCGTTAACGGTGTGCTCGTCAATCTAAACGAGATTCCCGACGAGACCATCGCCTCGGGTATGCTCGGCCAGGGCTACGGCATCGAGCCCATCACCGGCACCATCTATGCGCCCGCTAACGGCCGCATCGGCGCCACCACCGTCACCAACCACTCTATTGGCATGATCACCGAGGACGGCCTTCGCGTGTTCATCCATGTCGGCCTGGGCACCGTACAAATGAACGGCAAGGGTTTTGCCCGCTTTGTCGAGATGGGCGATGTGGTCAAAGCAGGCCAGCCGCTCATCAGTTTCGACCGCGATGCCATTAAGGCCGCTGGCCACGAGGACATCGTGACCATCATCATCTCCGAGCTCGATCGTCTTAAGAGCATCGACCATGTCGGCGAGTCTGGAACGCTTATCGCCGGCAACCCGCTCGTCAAGCTGGGCGACCCGCTGCTGGTGGCTAAGACCAAGTAACGAGTCCTGCGCCGTACAGCCAATAGGCAACACGCCAAGCGCCCACGACCATCTGGCCGCGGGCGCTTTTCGTTTGAAAACCGTCCCGTCAATGCCTTATCTGTATAGCCCAAATGAGCCGAGCTGCTAGAATATCGAACTGTATGGATAACTATCATTCAACCGTTATGGGAGGATACGTGAACCGCACCAAAATCGCGCAGCTCTATGCCGATGCCGAGTCGCTCGGCGGCAAGACCGTCACTGTCGCCGGCTGGGTCAAGTCCGTCCGCGACATGAAGAACTTTGGCTTCGTCACGCTCAACGACGGCAGTTGCTTCCGCGACCTGCAGGTCGTCATGAACCGCGAGACGCTCGGCAACTACGACGAGATCGCCCACCAAAACGTCTCGGCTGCACTCATTTGCACCGGTACCGTCAAGCTGACCCCCGATGCGCCCCAGCCTTTCGAGCTTTCTGCCACCTCCATCGAGGTAGAGGGCACGAGCGCCCCGGACTACCCGCTGCAGAAGAAGCGCGCAACCGTCGAGTTCCTACGCACCCAGCAGCACCTGCGCCCGCGCACCAACCTGTTCCGCGCCGTGTTCCGCATCCGCTCTGTCGCGGCTGCCGCCATCCACCGCTTCTTCCAAGAGCAGGGCTTTGTCTACGTCAACACCCCCATCATCACCACGAGTGACTGCGAGGGCGCCGGCGAGATGTTCCGCGTGACCACGCTCGACCCCAAAAATCCGCCTCTCACCGAGTCCGGAGAGGTCGACTGGAGCCAGGACTTCTTTGGCAAGCACGCAAGCCTTACCGTGTCCGGCCAGCTCAATGCCGAGAACTTTGCCATGGCCTTTGGCGACGTGTACACCTTTGGCCCCACCTTCCGCGCCGAAAACTCCAACACCACGCGCCACGCCGCCGAGTTTTGGATGATCGAGCCCGAGATGGCCTTTGCCGACCTGAACGACTACATGGATAACGCCGAGGCCATGCTCAAGTACGTTCTTAAGGACGTTATGGCCACTTGCCCCGACGAGCTCAACATGCTCAACAAGTTTGTGGACAAGGGCCTGATCGAGCGCCTGAACCACGTGGCCAACTCCGACTTTGCCCGCGTCACCTACACCGAGGCCGTCGAGATCCTGGAGCAGGCCGTCGCCGCCGGTCACAAGTTTGACTATCCTGTCAGCTGGGGCATTGACCTGCAGACCGAGCACGAGCGCTTCCTGACCGAGGAGCACTTTAAGCGCCCGACCTTCGTGACCGACTACCCGGCCGAGATCAAGGCCTTCTACATGCGCATGAACGACGACGGCAAGACCGTCGCCGCCGCCGACTGCCTGGTTCCCGGTATCGGCGAGATTATCGGCGGCTCCCAGCGCGAGGAGCGCCTGGATCTGCTCGAGGCCCGCATCAAGGACCTGGGCATGGCCCCCGAGCAGTACAAGTACTACCTTGATCTGCGCCGCTATGGCTCCTGCAAACACGCCGGCTACGGCCTGGGCTTCGAGCGCTTGGTAATGTACCTGACGGGCGTGGGCAACATCCGCGACGTCCTTCCGCACCCCCGCACCGTGGGCAACGCCGATTTCTAATCGCCACAGCTCCGCCCCGCGCGTTACAGCGTGTCGCACCAGCGCCTCTCGGCAAGCCGAGGGGCGCTTTTTTCAACAGCATCCGTCAAGCTTTTGTCAAGCTTTTGGTCAGCTGATCAGGGCTGTTGAAAACTCGACCCGCCGCTTGCCGACGACTACCGACCACCCAGAGTGCCCTGTGCCCCTAAGCAAACCCCGTGTCCTAGGCTCCGTAGCGTCATCACCCAAAAACGGAAAGGACGTGAACGCAATGGCCAAACCCGCTGTTGAGAACTACGAGGCCACGACCAGGGGTGCTGCTTCCATGGCAGCCTATCGCGCTGTGCGCATCCTGCAACTCTTAAGCGAGCATACCGGTGAGGACAAAGCGCTTCCTCCCGATGAGCTGATCGAGCGCCTCGCCCATCCCGACGACCCCGCTCGCATGCCCATCTCGGCAGCGCGGCGCAGTATCCATACCGCGATTTCCGCCCTGCGACATGCCGGATACGAGATTGAGTACAAGCGCGGCGCGGGCTACCGACTTCTCACCCGACCGCTCTCCGACGAGGAAATCATTCGACTCCATGGCATGGTCATGCGCAACCGCTCCACACCCATCGCGACCAGAAAAAGCATAGCGCGCCATCTGGTCGCCATGGCAAGCGCCGACGTTCGCGGCTATCTCGATACGTCCGAGCCGGCACCAAGCGCAGAAGGCAAACCCGCCAAGGCCACACGACCGCCCGCCAAACGCATCGATACCTGCGAGCTCATCGAGCGGGCCATCGACCACGGAACCACGGTGAGCTTTGACATTTCAAGCGTCACGACACATGACAAGATCGAAGTGACGCGGATGACCGTTCGGCCTTTTGCCATCAAACAGCGAGACGGCGTCTCGTATCTGCTGGGAACGGTCGTCGACGAGCACGGCTCCGACGACACCCTACGCACCGTCGAGGTCGGCCGCATGAGAAACGTTAGCACGCGCCTGCTCGACGGCAAGAAGCTCTTTGCCGCGCTGGACGAGGGGGAGCGGCCCGCGCCCGCCGCCTAAGTCTTGCCGTTGCCCGCCAAATCCCCCGCCGTCCATCCGGTTCAGTATTAAAAAACCCGACAGGTTGTTGAAAAAATGGGCATCGGCGCTACTATAGACCCACTTGCACTTTGTTTGAGTGCAGTGTTTCCAGCAATTTCTATACGGGGGGTAATGACATGAACGACATCACCATCAGCCGCAGGAGCCTTCTGGTCTCCGCCGGCCTGCTCGCACTGGCCCCGCTCGCCGGATGCGGCGGCAACTCTGGTTCCGGCTCTGCAGCCGCCGGTTCCGACTACACCATCGGCGTTCTGCAGCTCACTGAGCACTCCGCGCTCGACGCCGCCAACGACGGCTTTGTCAAGGCCATCAAGAAGAGCGGACTCAAGGTCAAGATCGACCAGAAGAACGCCCAGAACGACCAGTCCACGTGTAAGTCCATCGCCGACAAGTTTGTGGGCGACAACGTCAACTTGATCTACGCCATCGCCACGCCTGCCGCACAGGCTGCCGCCGGCGCCACGGCCGATATCCCCATCGTGGGCTGCGCCATCACCGACTACGCCGCCTCCGGCCTGGTCCAGGACAACGACAAGCCCGGCACCAATGTCACCGGCGCCTCCGACCTCACCCCGGTCGCCGAGCAGCTCGAGATGATGCAGAAGGTCCTGCCCGACGTTAAAAAGGTCGGACTGCTCTACTGCACCGCCGAGTCCAACTCCGACGTCCAGATCAAGGCCGCCAAGAAAGAACTCGACAAGCTGGGCCTGGAGTACACCGATTTCACCGTCTCGAGCTCCAACGAGATCCAGTCCGTCGTCGAGTCTGCCGTGGGCAAGGTCGACGCGCTCTACTCTCCCACTGACAACACCATCGCCGCGGGCGCTGCGCAGGTCGGTCAGATCTGCAAGGAGAACAAGCTTCCCTTTGTGACCGGCGAGGAGGGCATGTGCATGGCCGGCGGCCTGTTCACCCTTTCCATCAACTATGAGGACCTGGGCTACGCCGCGGGCGAGATGGCCGTTAAGATTCTGAAGGGCGAGGCCAAGCCCGAGGATATGCCGATCAAGCACCTCCCAAGCAAGGATTTGGTCGTCGTCAAGAACGACGAGATGGCCGAGGCCCTGGGTATCGACCTTTCCGCTCTAGACGAGTAGCGCCATGCGCGGTAACGCAGCTAGGCACGCGCTTGCGCCATAGCTGCGTTATTCAATATCTGAGTCATTGGGGCGAACGCTAAAGACCGGCGTTCGCCCTGCTTGTTTTTGGTAAAACAAAATGTCCGTCCGCTGCTCTTTTATGCATTGGTACCGCTATTATGGAAAATCACGTGTCCACCCTATCCTAGGAGGTATGAAGCATGCTCATTGCATTGCAGGGCGCCGTTTCGCAGGGTGTCCTCTGGGGCATTATGGTGCTTGGCGTGTTTATCACGTTCCGCCTGCTCGACATCCCCGATATGACCTGCGACGGCAGCTTTGCCCTCGGCGGCTGCGTCTGCGCCGTGCTCATCGTCAACAACAATGCCGACCCGTTGCTCGCCGTTTTGGCCGGCATGTGCGCCGGCGCCATTGCGGGCGCGGTCACGGGCATTCTGACTACCGTCTTTGAGATTCCCGCGATCCTCGCCGGAATCCTCACCCAGATCAGCCTGTGGTCCATCAACCTGCGCATCATGGGCAAATCCAACACGCCTATCCTTGCCAAGGGCACCGTGTTCTCGGCCGTCAGCAATATGACGGGTCTGCCGCAGTCCACCGTTGCCATCATCCTGGGCATCTTGCTCGCCGTGGCTATCGTTGCCATCCTGTATTGGTTCTTTGGCACCGAGATCGGCTCGGCGCTGCGCGCCACCGGTAACAACGAGTACATGATCCGCGCCCTGGGCGTCAACACCAACTCCACTAAGATGATCGCCCTCGTGCTCTCCAACGCCCTCATTGGCCTTTCGGGCGCGCTCATCTGCCAGAGCCAGAAGTACGCCGACATTGGCATGGGCACCGGCGCCATCGTTATCGGTCTCGCCGCCATTGTTATCGGCGAGGTGCTCGGCCGCCTGCTGCCCGGCGGTCTCACGCAGTTTAGCGTCCGTCTTGCCTCCGCCGTCTTTGGCTCCGTGGTGTACTTCCTCATCCGCGCCATCGTGCTGCAGCTGGGCATGGACGCCAACGACATGAAGCTGCTCTCCGCCGTGATTGTCGCCGTGGCCCTATGCGTGCCCGTGGTTTGGGAGCGCTATAAGCTCCGCAGCTCCTATACGAAGGGGGATGAGGCAGATGCTTAAGCTCTCGCACGTCAAGAAGACCTTTAACAAGGGCACCGTCACCGAAAAGCGCGCTCTTACCGGCGTCGACCTTACCCTCAACGATGGCGACTTTGTAACCGTGATTGGCGGCAACGGCGCCGGCAAGTCCACGCTGCTCAACATGATCGCCGGCGTGTATCCGCTCGATTCGGGCGTTATCGAGCTCGACGGCACCGACATCTCGCGTCTGAGCGAGTCGCAGCGTGCCAAGTACCTGGGCCGCGTGTTCCAGGACCCCATGCGCGGCACCGCAGCCGACATGCAAATTGCCGAGAACCTGGCACTCGCCAAGCGTCGCGGCCAGCGTCGCGGCCTTTCGTGGGGCGTCACCAAGGCCGAGAAGGACGAGTACGTCAAGCTGCTCAAACGCCTGGACCTTGGTCTGGACACGCGCCTCAACGCCAAGGTCGGCCTGCTCTCGGGCGGCCAGCGCCAGGCACTCACCCTGCTCATGGCCACGCTCACCAAGCCGCGCCTGCTACTGCTCGACGAGCACACCGCGGCACTTGACCCCAAGACGGCCTCTAAGGTGCTCAATCTGACCGAGGAGATCGTCGACGAGAACCACCTGACCACGCTCATGGTCACGCATAACATGAACGACGCCATCCGTCTGGGCAATCGCCTGATCATGATGCACGAGGGCCACGTAATCTACGACGTGGCGGGCGATGGGAAGAAATCGCTCACCGTGGCCGACTTGCTTCAGAAGTTCGAGGAGGTCTCGGGCGGCGAGCTCGCCAACGACCGCATGCTGCTGAGCTAAACCTACCAAAAAGGGACAGGTTTATTTTGGCAGGTTTTATCTGCGCAGACGTCAAAACCGCCACAAAGGGACAGACACCTTTGCGGCGGTTTTCGCATATTATGTCGATAATCCAGCGTCAGCAGGGACCACAGGTTAAGAACTAAGGAAACTGCCATGAGAGGATCTCTTCCTCGTCTTGCTTGACCGCCGCACTCCTTGCCGGCGTACTCGCCGGTGCCCCAGCTTACGCCACCGCGGACGCCCCATCTCAAGTTATCGGCCCGTCCAATGTGATCGGACGGGCTTTTTGGTGGGTATCATGGTTGAACGATCTTGAGGAGGTTTTCCCTACATGGAATTGTTTGAGCCGATTCTTCATTTCTTTGAACAGCGGTGGGTCCACAACATCATCTGGGCCGGCATCTTGGCGATAGGTACCGCCGTCGCCGCCAAAGTCGTTTCCAAGACGCTGCGTCACCTGCTCAACCGCGACGATAACCCGCTTCCGGCATCGAGCATCTTCATCAACATTGCGCGCGCCGTCATCTGGATGGTCGGCGGCAGTTTTATCCTAGACAACTGCTTTGGCATTAACGCAAACGCGCTCGTCGCCGCTCTTGGCGTCGGCGGCATTGCCATCTCGCTCGGCTTTCAGGACACGCTGTCGAACCTTATCGGCGGCATGCAGGTGACCTTTATGGGCATCATCAAGCCCGGCGACAATATCGAGGTTGGCGGCGTGTCGGGCGTGGTCCAGGACATCACCTGGCGCCACACGACCATCGAGGATGCCTACGGGCAGACCATCATTGTGCCCAACTCCAACATCTCCAAGGACACGCTCGTGCATCTGATGCCCTTTGGACGTGTGGCCGTGCCCCTCGCGGTAAAAGACCCCTCCAAATGGGCATCACTCGATGCGTTAGCAGACGAGCTCGTCAGCGCCACCAAAACGGCCATCTCGCCCATCTCGGGCTTTGACCAGGAGCCCTACGTGCTCTTTAGCGAAATCGGCGACTTTGGCATCAAGGGCAAGATCATCTTTATCGTCAGCGACGACAGCACCACCTTCACGGCAGCCGACGCCTGCATCCGCGCCATCGCCCCCATCATCGCCTAAACCGCCACAAAGGGGACAGTGAACTGCCTCCCATTTCTTTGACATCGGGAAATGGGAGGTTTTCATTCGTGGTACCATAGTTCATACAGTTGTTTAAACGACTAAGGGAGCAAACTATGGAAGAGGCCTACCGTCAAGCACGCAAGCGCGGCGAGCAAGGACGTCGACGCGCCATTAGCCAATGCGAGCATCCATACCTTACGGACCTCGACAGTTTGGTTGCCCAGCTCCCCCTAGGTCAGCGAGAGAATGTCGGCCTGCGGGATATTCCGCTCGAAATGGTTGTCGGCACGGTTACCAAGGGCCGTCAGTCCGCCTTTTCATGCAACTTTATGCCCCTGCTGCCGTTTAGCACCGAGTTCGCCCGCAAGTGGTCCAACCTCTACGACATTCAGGTAACCGAGGGCTATCGCGACCCCATCATCGTCACCGAGTTCATGCATCGGTTCTATGTCCAGGAGGGCAACAAGCGCGTCAGCGTCCTCAAATTCCTGGACGCCCCGACGGTTTCGGCCAAGGTCACCCGCCTCTACCCCGGCAAATGGGATTCCGTCGAAAGCCGCCTGTACGGCGAGTTCTGCGCGTTTTGGCGTGTCTGCCCCCTATACGAGATCGAGTTCTCGCGCGAAGGAAGCTACGAAACGCTCGCCAAGATGCTCGGTCAGAACCTTATCGAAAAATGGCCCCAGAAAAAGGTCGACTACCTGCGCCACACCTTCCTACTCTTTAAGCGCGCCTACCTTCGCGCGGGCGGCGACCACCTGGACATTACGCCCGCCGACGCCATGCTCGTGTACCTCAATGTGTACAACCAGGACCGCCTGCTGGATACGCCGACAGATATCGTCGTAAACCGCCTGTGCAAGATTTGGCGCGAGCTGGTCATTGCCGGGAAAAGTGACGAGGACAAGGTCGATCTTGTCGAAGCGCCGAACGTCGATGAGGAGGGGTTGCCCGCCAAGTCCACCTCCGGCATGCTCAACTTCTTTATGGGCAAGACCGTCTATTCGGCGGCCAACCCCCTGCGCATCGCCTTTATCCATGAATTCACCTGTGCGACGTCGAGCTGGGACAGCCTGCACGACCAAGGGCGTCAGTATCTCGATGAGCACTTTGGCGGTATCGTGCGCACCGAGGCGTTTGAGGACTGTCACGATCCGGACGTGTTCTACGCCGCCGTGGAAACGGCTGTCAAACATGGAGCAAACGTCATCTTCTCGACCTCGCACCGCCTGATGGAATACACGCTCAGGGCTGCCGTTGAATATCCCCGGGTTCGGTTCCTTAACTGCTCCATCGGCCTTCCCCACCAAAGCGTCCGTTCGTACTTTGGCAAGATGTACGAAGCCAAGTTTCTCCTGGGCGCCCTTGCCGCCAGCATGGCGGACAACCACCGCATCGGTTACCACGCGTCGGTCTTCGCCTCGGGCGCACTCAGCGAGATCAACGCCTTTGCGATTGGCGCCTCGCTGCTCGACCCCCGTGCGCAAATTATCCTGACCTGGGGCGATGTGCCCGCCGGAGGCCTTGCCGAGGCCATGTGCCGCGAAGGCGTGAGCGTCATGACCGGCGCCGACATGTCAAAGTCGCTCGAAGACCCCACGGCCTACGGACTCCACCGCCTGGTCGATGGCAAGGTTACCGGCATTGCCATGCCGGTATGGAACTGGGGCCGATACTACGAGCTTATCGTGCGAAGTCTACTGCATGGCACCTGGGATGAGACCAGTGACGACAGCCAGGTTCGCGCCGTCAACTACTGGTATGGCATGAGCTCGGGCGTTATCGACATTCGCTACGCTCCGGGCCTGCCCTATCAGACGCGCAAGCTTGTTCAGCTCCTCCGCAATGGCATCGTCGAGGGCTCCATCAATCCATTTGGCGGCGAGCTCCACAGCCAAGACGGCGTGGTGCAGATTGAGGGCTTTCCCCCACTGCCGAGCACGCAAATCGTCGAGATGGACTGGCTGGCCGACAACGTGGTGGGCACCATTCCGCAGCCCGACGATGAGCCGAAAGTCCACGCCCTATGAAAATACTTGCCATAGCCGATGCCGAAGAACGATGCCTATGGGAGTGCTTTCGCAAGGAACGCTTTGAGGGTGTCGACCTAATTTTGTCCGCTGGCGATCTAGACCCGGACTATCTTGAGTTTTTGGTCACGGTCATCAACAGACCGCTCATCTACGTGCGTGGCAATCACGATGACCGCTACGCGCGTCATGCACCGGGCGGCTGCATCTGTGTCGAAGACACCGTGTACGTGTATCGCGGCGTCCGCATTGCGGGGCTTGGCGGCTCCATGCGCTATCGAGATGGCGCTAACATGTACACCGAGCGCGAGATGGCCAAGCGCGTGCGCAAGCTGTCCCGCAAAGTGAGGATGGTCGGCGGCTGCGACATCTTGCTCACCCATGCGCCCGCCGCCGGCATGGGCGATCTGGACGATCTGCCGCATCGGGGATTCGAATGCTTTAACACAGCGATCAAGACATGGAATCCCGACTACATGGTGCACGGGCATGTGCACCAATGCTATGTTCGCGACTTTCAACGCGAACGCCAGCACGCATGCGGAACGACGATTATCAACGCCTGCGGCTATACGCAGTTTGAGCTGGACGAAGCGCGCTACCCCATCCGTGGCTGGCAGGCAGCCTGGCTCAATTCGCAAACCATGCGCCGCGAGCTCAAGCGCCACGAGGCAATAGAGTCCTCAACCGCCAGAACCCCCTGGTAACCACCACAAAGGGGACAGGTGCCTTTGTGGTGGTTCCGGACATCTCGACACTACAGCGCGGCGATGATCTTATCGCCCATCTGGGTCGTGCCGAGGATCTTATCGGCAGGGGTGCTGGCATCGGCGATGTCGCGGGTACGCCAGCCTTCATCAAGCACACGTCCCACGGCATTTTCGATCCAAGCAGCCTGCTCACCCATGTCGAGCGCGTACGTGAGCAGCATTGCCGCCGACAGGATCTGCGCAAGCGGGTTAGCGATACCGAGCCCCGCGATGTCGGGCGCGCTGCCGGCGCTCGGCTCAAACAGCGACACGCCATCGCCCAGCGAAGCCGAGGCAAGCATGCCGAGCGATCCGGTAATCTGCGCCGCCTCGTCGGAGAGAATGTCGCCGAACATGTTCTCCGTAACTACGACGTCAAAGTCGGCCGGTCGGTTAATGAGCTGCATGGCGGCGTTGTCGACGAGCAGGTCCTCAAGCTCTACATCTGGATACTCATCGTCATGCACGCGATGCACGACCTCACGCCACATGCGGCTCGTCTCCAATACATTGCGCTTGTCCACGCTTGTCACCTTGCCGCGACGCTTGCGAGCCGCCTCGAACGCCTGGCGGGCGATGCGCTCAACTTCGTACTCGCGGTACTCCATTACGTCAACCGCGCGCTGGCCAGCCACACCGTCGGTGCCCGCACCGCCCTCGTCATAAAAGCGCTCGTGCTTGCCAAAGTAAATGCCACCGGTAAGTTCGCGGACGAGTACCATGTCAACGCCCTTGATGACTTCGGGACGAAGCGTCGATGCGCTGGCAAGTGCGTCGTAGATTTTTACGGGGCGAAGGTTGGTATAGAGGCCGAGTTCTTTGCGGATACGCAGCAAGCCTTGCTCGGGGCGCGGGACCGCCGGATCGGTCGAATCCCACTTTGGGCCACCGACGGATGCCAACAGCACGGCGTCCGACGCCTTTGCCGCCGCAAGGGTTTCATCGGGCAGCGGATTGCCGCACGCATCGATCGCCGCGCCACCAATCAGGTGATCCTCAAAGGCAAACTCTACGCCAGCGCGCTTGCCCACAGCAGCCAGCACCTTCTTACCCTCGGTAATAACCTCGGGCCCAATGCCGTCACCAGGAAGACAGCAGATCTTATAGGTCTTCTTCACGTTGCAGCTCCAGCTCTCGCTACTCGGCCCGTTTGCAAACGGATTATCCAGCTTGACCGTCATAATCGCTTACGCCTCCTGACCCTTTGCCGCGACAATCTTGGCACGCGTGCGCGCAACCAAACCGCCGGCTTCGATAATCTCGGCAATAAATGGCGGGAACGGCTCAGCTGTAAAAGTCTCGCCAGTACGCTCGTTGGTGATGACACCCGCATCGGTATCGACCTTCACGGTATCGCCGGCACAAATCGCATCGACAGCTTCGGGGCACTCCATAATGGGCAGGCCCACGTTAATGGCATTGCGATAGAAGATGCGTGCGAAGCTCTTGGCAATAACACACGACACCCCTGCAGCCTTAATGGCAACCGGGGCATGCTCACGCGAAGAACCGCAACCAAAGTTCTCCTCAGCCACAATGATGTCACCGGGCCTCACGGCAGAGGCAAACGCGGGATCAATATCCTCCATAGCATGCGCCGCCAAGTGCGCATGGTCGGACGAGTTCAGATACCGAGCAGGAATGATGACATCTGTATCAACGTCACGACCATATCGAAAAACCGAACCTTCAAAGTTCATATCATTCTCCGTTCAAACATGGAATGCGGGGGATTTGATATTTACTTACTTACTCGGACAGTCCTGCTCGCACGGAGAGCACATTAAGTGCTCTCCGGCTCGTGCGGAACTCGACGCAAGCAAATATCAAATCCCTCGTTCGCGTTTCGGCTACAAAAAAGCTAATGGAAAGTTAGCGTTCGCCTTCGGCGAACAAAAAAGTGCCAGGACTGTCCGCCGTAGCGAGCAAAGGTCGAAGGACCCCGTAGCCCCTACAGGTCAGACGGCAAGCATATGTGCCCCGCCACGGCAGAAGCAGCCGCCACGGCCGGCGAGGCCAGATAGACCTCGGACGTGGGGTCGCCCATACGGCCGACAAAGTTGCGGTTGGTCGTAGAAACGCAACGCTCCCCCGCCGCCAAGATGCCCATGTAGCCGCCCAGGCACGGACCGCACGTGGGCGTAGAGAACACACAGTTGGCATCTAGGAAAATGTCGGTCAATCCCTCCTTCATGCACTGGCGGAAGACCGCCTGGGTCGCCGGAATCACGATGCAACGCACCCCGTCGGCAACCTTATGGCCGCGCATGACTTCGGCCGCAGCACGCATATCCTCGATACGTCCGTTGGTGCACGAGCCGATTACCGCCTGGTCGATCATGATGTGACGGCTCTCGCTCACCGGATGGGTGTTGCTGGGCAGATGCGGCCACGATACACACGGCTTAATGTCGGCCGCGTCAATGGCGATAACCTGGGCATACTCGGCGTCTGGATCGGCGTGATACTCAACGTAATCACGCTCGCAGCGCCCCTTGAGCCAGGCGCGGGCAACATCATCGACCTCGATAATGCCCGCCTTGCCGCCCGCTTCGATCGCCATGTTCGAAATTGTCATGCGACCTTCCATCGACAGGCCCTCGATGGTGCTGCCGGCAAACTCCATGGCCTGGTACAGAGCACCGTCCACGCCGATCATGCCGATAATGTGCAGGATGATGTCCTTGGCGGTGGCGCCGTCCTCAAGCTCGCCGTTAATCTCAAAGCGAATCGTCGGCGGCACCTTAAACCATGCGCGCCCCGTGGCAATGCCCACGCCGGCGTCTGTTGAGCCCACACCGGTCGAAAACGCACCCAAGGCGCCATACGTGCAGGTATGCGAGTCGGCACCGATAATCAGATCGCCCGGGACCACCACGCCGCGCTCGGGCAGCAGGGCATGCTCAATGCCCGCGCAGCCTTGCTCGTAATAGTGCGTCACATGCTGCTCGTGCGCAAAATCTCGCATCTTTTTGGTCTGCTCGGCGCTCTTGATGTCCTTGTTGGGCGCATAGTGATCGGGCACCAGGCAAACGCGGTCGCGATCGAACACCTCGGTGGCACCCAGCTCGCGAAAGACATCGATCGCGATAGGTGCGGTAATATCGTTGGCGAGCACGATGTCCAGGTCGCATTCGACCAGCTGGCCCGGCTTTACCTCGTCCAGGCCTGCGTGTGCCGCCAAAATCTTCTCTGCTACGGTCATGGGACGTGCCATGTGATTCCCCTCTCAAGCGGGCTTTGCCCTGCCGAATATCGTTACTTGCCCGCCTTGGAACGGTTGGTCTGAATCATGCGGTTAATAGCGTTGATGTAAGCCTTGGCCGAGCTCACGATAATGTCGGTATCCGCGCCGCGGCCGGTGTAGATCTTGCCGTCCTCGGCGGTGATGCGCACCGTCACCTCGCCGATGGCGTCGATACCACGCGTAATGGCCTTAACGTTGAACTCCGTCAGCTCGCCATGGGCAGAGATGGCCTTGTCAACCGCTTTGTACGCCGCATCCACCGGACCGGTACCCGTCGAGCAAACCACCCGTGTCGCGCCGTCCTCGTCCGTGATGGTTGCCGTGGCCGTAGGAATAAGCGGGTCGCCGCAGGAAACCTGGAGCGCGTCGAGGGTGTAGATCGCCTTGACCTCGCGCTGGCGCTCCTGAATCATCGACTCCAGGTCCTCGTCAAAGACTTCCTTCTTTTGATCTGCAATCTCCAAGAAGCGCTGATAGATCGACTCGAATTCCTCATCGCCAAACGTATAACCCAGCTCAGCGAGACGATGGCGCAGCGCCGCATGGCCCGAACGTGCCGAAAGGATAATCTCGGATCCCGCTGCACCCACGTCCTTGGGATCGATAATCTCGTAGGTGTCACGCGCCTTGAGCACGCCATCCTGGTGAATGCCCGAGCTGTGGGCAAACGCATTAGCGCCCACAATGGACTTATTGGGCTGCACGTTAATACCAGTAATTGAACTGACGAGCTTGGATGCGCGCGTAAGCTCGGTCGTCACGATATCGGTATGTGCATCCAGGTCCTGCTCGTGCATCCTCATGGCCATGACGACCTCCTCGAGCGCCGTGTTGCCCGCGCGCTCGCCCAAGCCGTTGACGGTGCACTCGATCTGCGTCGCGCCATTGCGGACCGCCTCGAGTGCAAGGGCTGTGGCCATGCCCAAATCGTTATGCGTGTGGACCGAAATCGTAACGTCCTCGATTCCGGCCACGCGCTCGCGCAGATCGCGAATACGAGCACCAAACTCCCAAGGCATGTTATAGCCCGTGGTGTCCGGAATATTCACGACCGTAGCGCCGGCCTTGATCGCTGCCTCGATAATGCAGACCAGGAACTCCTGATCGGAGCGGCCCGCATCCTCGGCATAAAACTCGACATCGTCGACAAACTTACGAGCGTGCTTTACGGCGTGAATAGCGCGCTCGATAGCCTCATCCTCGGTCATATGGAGCTTGTCACGCAGATGGCTGGGGCTCACACCCAGACCGGTATGGATACGGGGCCTCTGAGCCGTCTTGAGGGCTTCTGCGGCCACTTCGATATCCTTATCGACCGCACGGGTGAGACCGCATACCGTGCACCGGTCACCCGCGATCTTGCCAATCTCCTGTACGGAACGATAATCACCGGGGCTCGAAATAGGAAATCCCGCCTCGATCACGTCGACATTCATACGTACCAGCTGGCGTGCAATAACGAGCTTTTCCTCGGTATTCATGCTGGCGCCGGGAGACTGCTCCCCGTCACGAAGCGTTGTGTCAAAGATTGCGATTTTGCGGCTCATGATTTCCTCCTGACAGGCTAAAGATACAGATGGCTTTCAGGAGAGATGGAGTGCCTCAAGATAGAATAATACCCGTGTCGCTCATCACGCCCAAAAGCGGCGGAAGATAGCGCACCCGGGTACAACTAATCGTTATAGCGAAATTACAACCCTAGCGCGCTATCCAATCTAGTAGCGCTAGGCCTAGGAGCTGCTGTTTGTTATAGAACATGTCTGGCTCCTTTCAGCCTCGGGTATTCACTACATTAGGCTAAAGTGTAACACAGGCAAAACGACGCGCAACGGGGATTTTGAACCAAAACCACCACAAAGGCGCCTATCTCCTTCGTGTTGGTTTTGGCCCGAAATAGCAAGGAACCCGGTCCTGCACGAGACAGAACCGGGTTCCTTTAGCAATGCTTGCTTTGCTCAGGCAGTAACTAGAAGTTACTCAGCCAGGAAGTCACGCTGGACAGCGGGATCGACCTTGACGCCAGGGCCCATGGTGGAAGACACAGAGATGGACTTGACGTACTTGCCCTTAGCAGAAGAGGGCTTGACGCGCAGGATCTCGGTGTACAGGGCAGCGTAGTTCTCAACGAGCTGCTGCTCAGAGAAGGACTTCTTGCCCAGGGGCACGTGGCAGATGCCATAACGGTCGGCGCGATACTCAACGCGGCCGGCCTTGAGCTCGGAGACCATCTTGGCGACGTCCATGGTCACGGTGCCGAGCTTGGGGTTCGGCATGAGGCCACGGGGACCAAGGATCTTACCGATGCGGCCAACCTTGGCCATCATGTTCGGCGTAGCGATAGCGGCGTCGAAGTTGATCTCGCCATTCTGGATCTGGGCGACGAGCTCGTCGGAACCGATGATGTCGGCGCCGGCAGCCTCGGCCTCACGGGCCTTCTCGCCCTCGGCGAAGACGGCAACACGAACGGTCTTGCCGGTGCCGTGGGGCAGGGAGATGGAACCACGGATGTTCTGGTCAGCCTTACGAGTATCGATGCCCAGACGGAAGTGGGCCTCGACGGTCTCGTCGAACTTGGCGGTGTCGAGCTCCTTGATGAGCTTGGCAGCCTGAAGGGGGGTGTAGAGCGTGGCGCGGTCGACCTTCTCGGCAGCGGCGTTATAGCTCTTACCATGCTTAGCCATGTGCATTACCTCCTGTGGTTAAACGGGCGTGAGCCCTCCCACATCGTATCGTGTGCCCTATTGCACACATTTAACGGGCGCCCCGGTCGGAGCACCCGTCGTTACCTAGAAAAACGCTACTCAGCGATGGTGACGCCCATGGAACGGGCGGTACCGGCGATGATCTTCTTGGCGGCGTCAATGTCGTTGGCATTGAGGTCCGGCATCTTGATCTCGGCGATCTTGGTGAGCTGCTCCTGAGAGAGCTGGCCAACCTTGTCGGCCTGGGGCTTAGCGGAACCAGACTTGAGGTTCAGCTCCTTCTTGATGAGGTGAGCCGCCGGCGGAGTCTTGGTGATGAAGGAGAAGGACTTATCCTCGTAGACAGAGATCTCAACGGGGATAATGTCGCCCTTCTTGTCCTGCGTCTCGGCGTTAAAGGCCTGGCAGAACTGCATGATGTTCACGCCAGCAGCGCCCAGGGCGGGGCCGACGGGAGGAGCGGGGTTAGCGGCACCAGCAGGAATCTGGAGCTTAATGACGTTGGCAACCTTCTTCTCAGCCATGGTCATTCCTTTCGAATCACGAGTGTGAAGTACTTGCTATATCGTAAGCACGCACGTGTTAGAAGCACTCCTGAGATGAGCAGTCACAGAAGAAGCACGCTCGCGCGAACGGACGAAAACTTAAGCGATGACAGCGACCTGGTTAAAGTCAAGCTCGACCGGCGTCTCGCGGCCAAAGATCATCAGCGTGACCTTGAGCTTGCCTGCCTCGGCGTTAACCTCGGAGACCTTGCCATCAAAGTCGGTAAGCGGGCCATCGGTGACGCGGACGGACGTACCAACCTCAATATCAACCGACGTACGCTTGGGCGAATCGCCCTTACCGGGACGACGAGTCATCTTATTGTACTCGTCGCGGGAAAGCGGAGCGGGCTTGCCGTTGCCGCCCAGGAAACCGGTGACGCCGGGCGTGTTGCGAACACACGTCCATGCATCGTCATCCATCTCCATGCGAACCAGGACATAACCCGGGAAGATCTTAGAATCCTTGGTCTCGCGCTTGCCACCCTCTTTGATCTCGGTGACGCGCTCCATAGGAATCTCAATATCAAAGATACGATCCTGCATGCCCATGGTCTCGATGCGATGCTCGAGATCGGACTTAACGCGGTTCTCGTATCCAGAGTAAGTGTGGACGACGTACCAACGCTTAGACATGGTTTAGCCCCTCAATCCAGAGAACAGAGCAAGAGCCTCGCCAAAGCCAGCATCGAGCAGAGCGATGACGACGCCGACGACGATCAGAGAAGCGCAAACGACGACCGAGTAGTTCACGAGCTCCTTCTTATCGGGCCACGTGACACGCTTCATCTCGGACTTCACCGAAGCAAAATACTTCTTGGTGCGGGCGAAGAAACCGGGCTTCTCGTTCTTCTTGGACTTCGCAGCCTTCTCGCTCTTCTTGGCAACGGCCTTCTTGGCCTCAACCTTGGAGTTGGCGGCAGCTTTGTTGACAGGCGCCTGCTGCTGTGCCTTCTTCTTGTTCTTCTTGTTGGCCATTTGGGTTACCTCCGCGCAATGCGCTTATACATGAGTAAACCGTAAGCCCCCAAATGGGAGCTTACGGAATAATGACTGGCACGCCAGGAAGGACTCGAACCCTCAACACTCGGTTTTGGAGACCGATGCTCTACCAATTGAACTACTGGCGTATGTGACTAGAGACTAGCGAGTCTCTTTGTGCAGCGTGTGGTGACGGCACCAGGGGCAATACTTCTTGATCTCCATACGATCAGGCATGTTCGCCTTGTTCTTAGTGGTCGTATAGTTGCGGCGCTTGCACTCAGTGCACGCAAGAGTAACTAGAGTACGCATGTATCCTGAACCTTTCATATCCGCCCCGTACGGGCACGAGTTGGTACTTTATCAGCTCTACGTAAGTGCTGTCAACGAAAACCTCGAATCAATTGGTTCTCGGTAGATCCATTCATATTTGGAACACATCAATGGAGCCAACGAGATCTAATCGATTCCTCACGCTCAACTTAAGAGCGAGCTAAGCGTAATCATCAGGCAAAAAGACCCACGTAGAAAAGAACCCGGCACCCATATAAGTGCCGGGTTCTCTAAGTCAGCTGTATCAGAGAGCTAATTTACTCAATGATCGTGGAGACGATGCCCGAACCGACGGTGTGGCCACCCTCGCGGATAGCGAAGCGCAGGCCCTCCTCCATAGCGATCGGGTGAATGAGGTCGCCCTCGATGGTGATGTGGTCACCAGGCATAGCCATCTCGGTGCCCTCGGGGAGCTTGACCGTACCGGTAACGTCGGTGGTACGGAAGTAGAACTGAGGACGATAACCATCGAAGAACGGGGTGTGACGGCCGCCCTCCTCCTTGGTCAGAACGTAGATCTCACCGGTGAACTTGGTGTGCGGGGTAACCGAACCGGGCTTGCAGAGAACCTGGCCGCGCTCGATGTCCTCGCGCTTGATGCCGCGGAGCAGCAGACCGACGTTGTCGCCAGCCTCGCAGAAGTCCATGGACTTACGGAACATCTCGATACCGGTAACGACGGTGTTCTGGGTATCCTTGATGCCGACGATCTCGACGGGCTCGTTGAGCTTGAGCTCACCGCGCTCGACACGGCCGGTAGCAACGGTACCACGGCCGGAGATGGTCATAACGTCCTCAACGGCCATCAGGAACGGGAGGTCGTTGTCACGAGCAGGCGTCGGGATGTACTCGTCGACGGCAGACATGAGCTCGCGAATGGCGTCCATCCACTTGGCGTCGCCCTCGAGAGCGCCCAGAGCGGAACCACGGATGACGGGGATGTCGTCGCCGGGGAATTCGTACTCGGAAAGGAGCTCACGGGTCTCCATCTCGACGAGGTCGATGAGCTCGTCATCGTCGACCATGTCGCACTTGTTCAGGAAGACGACGATGTAGGGAACGCCGACCTGACGGGCGAGCAGGATGTGCTCGCGGGTCTGAGCCATGGGGCCGTCGGTAGCGGCGATGACCAGGATGGCGCCGTCCATCTGAGCAGCACCGGAGATCATGTTCTTGACGTAGTCAGCGTGGCCCGGGCAGTCAACGTGAGCGTAGTGACGGGCAGCAGTCTCGTACTCGACGTGGGAGACGGAGATCGTAATGCCGCGCTCGCGCTCCTCGGGAGCCTTGTCGATGTTCTCGAACGCAGTGAAGTCAGCCTTGCAGCCCTCGGTCTCGGAGAGAACCTTGGTGATGGCAGCGGTCAGCGTGGTCTTGCCGTGGTCGACGTGACCGATGGTGCCGATGTTAACATGCGGCTTAGTGCGCTCAAACTTCTCTTTGGCCATAAAGCCCTCCTCTAAACAGGTCGTCCCCGGACGGGACTATGCCTTTATACCATAGTGGCCTCTCAACATACTATTGAGAAGCCACCGTGTTACCTATGGTAGCGGTGACTGGATTCGAACCAGTGACGCCACGGGTATGAACCGTGTGCTCTAACCAACTGAGCTACACCGCCGGATGGAGCCTGCAACCAGACTTGAACTGGTGACCTCTTCGTTACCAACGAAGTGCTCTACCGACTGAGCTATACAGGCACTTGACGGGTGGGAGCTATAGGATTCGAACCTATGTAGGCAGAGCCAACGGGTTTACAGCCCGTCCCCATTAACCACTCGGGCAAACTCCCAATCGTTCAAGTATCCGCAGGTTCTTTGGTCTTTTGGGCCTCCGCCCCCGCGAACGAAAAAGATAATACGATGCAACCTTGGGGGCTGTCAACGAAAACCTCTAAATACACGGTGCCGGGCGTATCTATATACCTTTGACCTGCGGTTTTGCTGAATTTAGATATGAAGAACGGCGGATTTGGCTGCGCTGGCGACATTTCCCGAGGGAACACTTTGGTGTGGTGGAGTACCCTTGCGGTATCGACTTTCGATAACGATCCTCGTGCGTCCGAATATCCTCGCTCAACCAGGATGACTGGGACCGGTCCGGCCTTTGTCTCGATCTGTAACATTTAGAGAACATTTTCTCCCCTATCTGTTACAGATCGAGATGTTTCCCTGGCGGTCTCCCGTTTATCTAAATCTGTAACAGCAAGAACGGTTTTCCTTCCCTAGTTGTTACAGATTGAGATGTTTCGCAGAGACCCTAGCTTACGTCTCATTCTGTAACAGTTAGAACGGTTTTCCGCCCCTTCGTGTTACAGATCGAGACATTTATCTATTCTCGCCTTACATCCACGACATCTGCCCAATCGATAACGTCGTAGTCATCATCGCTTCGCCAGACGACACACTTGGGTCGTGAATCCGCTTGGGCCGCACCATCCCTCGCCGCTTGTGGACGACTCGCAAAGAAGCGGCCAAGCTCATCTCGCGGCAAGATAATCCCTTGCACGCTCCCGCCACCCGCGAGACACACACGCGCCCAGCGACCAGCCTTTTCATATAAGAGCCAATTGGCAACCTGCGAAGATCTGCCCTCAGGCACTTTATCCCCTGGAATATCAGGAACAAACATAGGGTCGACCTCCTCCAGTTGAGCAAAGCCCATCCCCTCCAAACGCGAACCAAGTTTCTCCTTAGCGTAACCGCTCAGCTCGCGCTTGATCATGCCTGCAATACGCCGAGCCGTCCTACCATGGGGATCAAACCGGCTGCATCCGCGCTCATAGGCAGCCAGCGCGTCCATAAGCACATAGACCTCGCTCAAATTGAGCGGCAGCGCCAGCGGGTGCACCGAGGACCTGAATTCGCCGCGATACCCAAACTCCTCGGCTACGCACATGCCGCCGATACGCACGCCATCGCGAATCCTGGCACGGCGCTCCCCCACCGCGTTCTTGCTACACAGCAAAACGTTATAGGCGATGTCTTCCTGCGAGCGCTCTTCGTGGGAAACGGTGAGCATAATCAAGTCTGCCTCTTCACCGCCAATAAAGGAATCCTTGAGCTCGTAGCCCTTCATGCCTTTGTTGGGCGGCTCGGCCGCAAGCAGCGCAAAAAGCTCGTGCACCTGATGGTAGAGAGCAAGGCGTCCCTCCAAATATGGACCATCGGGTCCATTTGCATATGCTTTGATGCGCATGTGCAAGCTCCCCGTATCGACGGGCGCTACCGCCATCTGGCTAATAGCATATCCCTCGCCTGGACGGGAAATCATATCGTTGAGCTCGGCCGCATATGGCATGTTTCTTTTTATGAACTGTCCAAGCAGCATTGGCGGCGCCCGCCTTTCTAATCTTTAACCTATCGATTTTTTCTCTTCGAGTCCACCTCAAGATAGCGCTGGATTTTGTCGAGCGACAGATTGGTCCGGCCCAGGGACTCTGCCGCCGTCAAAATCTTCTGTGCAAGATTTGATCCAAAGTAGTAAATCACATCCCCGTTGGCGATTCGCTCAACGTATTCGTCTCCAATTTTGTTAATGAGAGAGAAAAACTCGGGGCACAGCATGGGATAACGCTCGGCCATTTCCGTAATCCCCGCATGGCCAAAATCGGCAACATCCTCGCACTGGCGCTCAAGATCTTCGATACCGTGACCATTAAGACCACGCCCGCAGGAAAAAGCAAGGCCGCGAGACAGGGCAGTTTTGACGCGTTGCTCCTGCTCGTCCGATAGCTTTCCACCCAATAGGGCTCGCATCATGATCTGGCAGCAAGCGTACGTAGGTCGATAGAGAAAATCGACACGTGCATCACTGGGCATATGGCAATAGCTGCTCAGAGGAAAACAACCGTCTTCTCGTTGAGACTCGAGAATGGCATCGAGGGACTCGCGCCAATCCGGATCGTTATCCAAGCCATAATCGCGAAAGTAGCGTAGTAGCTGCATCTGCATATCCATGACACAAGTACTGACGATCGGCTTATCTGTTTCCCTGTCCCTGCCGGCAATGTCGCAAAGAGGGTAAATCATGGTCTTTTTCCTTTCCGTAGACCTGATGCCAACGATTCCGTTTCGCTGACCTTGTTGATCCCATTCTCTTTTGTGGGGCCATATCAAACGACCAAGCAGTGCTTGGTTATTGTGGGCTGGAGGGTTAACTGGGCGGAATGACATACCGTTGCAGGTGCACCCATACGCAACGTCGCCGAGACGCCCCACCCTCTACCTCCGCATGTGCGACACTCCACAAGCAACTAATCATCGCCAGAATGTTTTACTGAGATAAGGTCGATCAGCTTGGGGAATTTCGCAAGAAGGCACGCTTGGTCACGTACTGTGCCCTTGCCATCGCCGTCGTATTTGCCCTCATTGCGGGCGGATTCCCCAATAGGCTCAGGAATCTCGTGGCTGTCGATAACGCCAGCGCTATTGTCAAGAGTTATCACGGCGGGCACCCGGTCATTCGACTGACGTTTTAGGCGATACAAACCGAAAGCGTGCCGGCGGCCACGGGTTGTTGCTCAACAAATACGCTGCTGGCTGTGGCATACTTTAATTTACTAATGTATCGAGAAAGAGAGTGTCATGGTCCCTTCGGGTAACGGCTGCAGCCAGATCATCATCATTGCTTTGGGCATTTGCCTTGGCCTGACTATGTTTGCGGTCTGTGGCTAAACGATTCAGATCTGCGCTTATTTCCAGCGCAAATCTTCTGCCGCTGCTTGCCGGCATCGTGTATCTCGTTAACAGATACATTGCGAGCTTCGACTTTTTCCTCCCCTACGACTTCGCCCATTATCAGCTCGGAGATCTGTGCGGAGGAATCATTTTTCCCGCCTACGTAAACGTCCTCTGCGAAGTGGTGAGTGGGAAAACGCCGATATGCAACTTTGCAAGTAGCTTGGCATTATCGGTGGGATGCTCAATCTGCTGGGAAGTACTTGCGCCCATGGTGCTCGAGTTTAGTACCCCAGATCCGCTTGATGCCTGCATGTACGTTATCGGCGGCATCTTGTACCTGAAAGCTTTTAAACTGACGGCGGGCAGTCGAATCTAGCTGCCCACAAGAAACGGGCCCTGTCCCACTAGGGAACAGAGCCCGAAACTCTCATGGAGCCAGTGACAGGAATCGAACCCGCAACCCACTGATTACAAATCAGTTGCGCTACCGTTGCGCCACACTGGCACACTTGGCGCTTTCGCGCGAAGCCAATTAAGAATAAAGGAATTGCGGACGGGGCGCAACAGGCCCTTTGATCGACCATATCTCAAAACTATTCGTCAGAACGAATAGTTTTATCTGTTCGCCAGAACCAAAAACTATTCGTTTTGGCGATGCCAAGCCGCAACCCATTGATTACAAACCAGTTGGTTGATCAATCGAGAAAGCAGCTCCCCATAGAAGGTTTACCTACCTCCCGCGCAGGGCCTTGAGTTTGGCCAGTGCCTCGGGGCTCAGGCGACTGCCCAGAGTCATCTTGATCTGCGGAGCCTCCTCTGCCTCGCGGACGTCGTTATCGATCTGTTTGATCTCGTCCACCAGCATGCGGCTCGAGATGCGTGTAACGCCCTTGCCCATGACGACGGCTTGAATTGTGCCGTCACTCGATACCACGGAGCACGCGCGGCCTTCCTCGCGCGCCTCAATGCAGAGCTTTTGTACCACGGTATCGGCCGATACACCCGTCGGCGAAAACTCGATGCGCACGCCGCGAGCCGGCAGGTTGGGGCGCTCGCTAGAGATATTGCCAGCGCCGTCAAACACAATCACGGCCTCGTAGCGGCCCTGGGCAAAGGCGGCAACGTCGTTGATAAGGGCGGTGCGCGCCATATCGTGAACGTCGCTGGAATACGGATCGTCGGAATGGTCGTACACGAGCTTTTCGTAGCGCGGCGTGCAGTGGATCACGTTGTAGCCGTCGACCACCAGCAGCTCGGGCTTATTGGAGTGCACCGTGGAGACCGGGTCGGCGATAGCCTGCGCAAACGCATTGCCGCCTACGCCGTAGGTCGCGGCCGAGACAATCGGCTTGGCCGAGCCTTCGCCAAAGCGCTTGGCCTTAGACTTGGCGCGGTTCTTCTTGGACATGCGCTACTCCTCCCCCATGAGCTCGCCGGCGTTGCGACGTAGCCACTCAAAGCACAGTGCCGTCGTTGCCTGGGCAACGTTGAGGCTCTCGGTCATGCCACGCTGAGGAAGCTTGGTCAAAAAGTCGCATTTCTCGAGTACCAGGCGCGAGATACCGTCGCCCTCGGAGCCCATGACAAGCGCCACGCGGCCCTCGAAGGGAGCATCCCAGCAACTGCCCTCGGCGTGCTCGGAGGCACCGCCCACCCAAAAGCCAGCGGCCTTAAGATCGTCGAGTGCACGAGCGATATTGGGGACCTGTGCGATAGGCAGATGCATGACGGCGCCGGCTGAGGTCTTGTAGCTGCCCACGGTCACGCCGGCAGCGCGCTTGTTGGCAATAATGACGCCCGCGGCGCCTACAACCTCGGCGGAGCGCACGATGGCGCCAAAGTTGCCGTCATCGGTCACGTGGTCGAGCACCACGACAAGTGCCGGACCCTCGCCTGCACGGTCGAGGATATCGGCGACATCGGCATAAGGGAAGTTACCCACCTCGAGCGCAATGCCCTGGTGAGCGCCATGGCTCGACAGCGCATCGAGCTGCGCGCGCGGCACATACTTAATGCGGACACCCGCGGCGTTGAGGTCATCGACCAGACGAGACAGGGCGGCATCGCGCTCCCCGCCCTCGGCAATGAGCGCGCACTTGATGGGAAAACCGGTGCGCAGCGCCTCGACGGCAGCGCGACGACCTTCGATAAACTCGCCCTTGGGAGCCTGGACAGCGTCGCGGTTGCGATCGCGCTGCGGACGCGCAGCTTGGGTGCGATCGCGCTGGCCCTTGGAAGCGGCAGCGCGGTCATTTCGGCGAATCGGACGCGAGCCAGAAGCGGCCTGTTTGCCGCCACGAGGCGCGCGCTTGCGATTGTCGGCCATAGGACGGCCTCCTAAATACAACTATCAAACGAAACAAATAGACCGACCGCCCGAAGTGCGGCAGATTGCCTTGAAAGAAGAGGGCATAGACCTTGAGGTCATGCCCGACGATTGAAAGGCAAGGTGCCGTGGCTCGGGCGGTCGGGTGCTTGGGAAACCCGCAGGGGTTAGAGGGATTTGATACGGGTGCCGGCGGCGGTATCTTCAATCGTCAGGCCCAGGTCCTTGAGTTGATCGCGGATGGCGTCTGCCAAGTCCCAGTTTTTGGCGGCACGGGCCTCGGCGCGAGCCTCGAGAATCTTGGCAGCGGCCTCGTCCACGTCGTCACCAGTGTAGGCGACCAAGCCGGCGGCAACGCCCAAAAGGCCCAGCGGCAGCTCGACCTTGGGCTCGGGAAGCTCAACGCCAAACGTATCGAGCAGCTCGACCAGCGTATCGGCGGCAGCAAGAGCCGCGGCCTTGTCGGCAGCGTCGCCCGCCTGCTCCAGATACTGATTGCACTCGGTGACAAAACCAAAGACGGCGCCCATGGCACCGGCGGTGTTAAAGTCGTCGTCCATGCACTCCTTAAAGGTGGCACGGGTCTCGGCAGCCTTGGCGGCAAACGCCTCAGATGCTGCCTCATCGGCATCGGCCGTCGCATGGTTCGCGGCCCAGCGCAGGTTCTCGACCGTACCGGCGATACGCGTGAGCGAATTCTCGGCACCCTCCAGGCGCTCCCAGGAGAAGTCGAGCGGCGAGCGATAGCTCGTCTGCAGCATCAGCAGGCGCAGGGCGGCAGCGGAGTGCTGCTCGAGCACCTCGGCCAGCGTAAAGAAGTTACCAAGCGACTTGGACATCTTCTCGCCGTCGACCAGCAGCATGCCCGTGTGCATCCAGGTGTTGGAGAAGCCCTGGTGCCAGGCGCAGGCAGCCTGGGCGCACTCGTTCTCGTGATGCGGGAAGGCAAGGTCGGAGCCACCGCCGTGAATGTCGATCGGGGTACCCAGGTAGCGGTGCACCATGGCGGCGCACTCGGTATGCCAACCGGGACGGCCCTCGCCCCAGGGGCTCGGCCAGCTGGGCTCGCCGGGCTTGGCGGCCTTCCACAGGGCAAAGTCGAGCGGGTCGTTCTTGTCCTCGTTCTCCTCGATACGCGCACCCACCATAAGGTCGTCGATGTTGCGGCCCGAGACCTGACCGTAGTTGGGATCGCTGCGCACGGAAAAGTACACGTCGCCGTTATCGGCGGCGTAAGCGTGGCCCTGCTCGATGAGCGCCTTGATCATGGCAATCATGGGGCCGATCTCCTTGGTGGCGCGAGGGCGCACATCGGGATCGAGCACGTTGGCAGCGCGCATGACGCCAATAAACTTATCCGAGAACTCCGTCGCGACCTCGGCGGCCGTACGGCCCTGCTCGTTGGCGCGCTTGATGATCTTGTCGTCGACATCGGTGAGGTTCTGGGCGAACGTGACCTCGTAGCCGCTCGCGATGAGCCAGCGTCGAATCACATCGAAGCTGATGAACGTGCGTGCGTTGCCGATGTGGATGTTGTCGTAAACCGTGGGGCCGCACACGTACATGCGGACCTTGCCGGGCTCGATGGGCTGGAACTCTTCCTTTTTATGGGTAGCGCTGTTGTAGATACGCATTCGTTACTCCTTAACGGTTTTCTGTAGCAGGCAGACGGCCCAGGCGCCAATTCCCTCGCCTTGACCTTCCCAACCGAGCTTTTCGGTCGTGGTGGCGGCGACGCCCACGTTTTCGACGTCAACGCCCAGGGCGTGGGCCAAGTTGGCACGCATGGCATCGCGGTGCGGGGTGATCTTAGGCTGCTGGCAGGCAATGGTGCAGTCGGCATCGACAAACTCAAAGCCCAGCTCGCGCGCATAGTCCATTACGCGGGCAAGCAACACCATCGAGTCGGCACCCTCGTAGGCGGGGTCGGTGTCGGGGAACAGCTTGCCAATGTCTCCCCCGCGGCAGGCGCCCAGAATAGCGTCGGACAGCGCGTGCGCGAGCACATCGGCATCCGAGTGGCCCAGCAGGCCGCGCTCGTAGGGAATGTCGACCCCGCCGATGATACATCGACGCCCCTCCACCAAACGGTGGACGTCGTAGCCGTGGCCAATGCGCAGGTTACTGAACATGGGGAAGGTCCTCTCTCTCGGCCATCCGCCCGAGCAAAATCGCGGTTACGGGACGCAAGTCCTCGGGCACCGTCACCTTAAGGTTGTCGCGCGGGCTCTGGACGCAGCGGACGCGCCCACCCATGCGCTCGACCAGTGACGAATCGTCCGTACCGATAAAGCCCTCGGCAATCGCCGCGGCATGGGCGCGTTTCATGGCGTCGACACTAAAGATCTGCGGCGTCTGCGCGGCCCAATAGAGTTCGCGTGGCGGCGTCTCGACGATGTTGTCCCCATCGACGATCTTGAGCGTGTCGATCGCGGGCTGGCCACACACGACACCGTCGAGCGAGCGGTCACTCACGAGCACGTCGATAGCGTGATCGATGGCCTCGGTAGTAATGAGCGGACGAGCGCCGTCGTGAATGGCGACGTATTCAAAGCCTGCCGGCACCGCATGCACGCCGGCACGAGTGGAGTCCTGGCGAGTATCGCCGGCATCGGCGAAGCTGATGGGTGTGTTATACGAATACGGGCTGATGGCCAGGCGGCGCATCTCGGCACGACGCTCGGCAGGGCAAACCACGACGATGTGGCCGACCTTATCGCTACGGTCAAACGCGCGGATGGACCAGCTCATAAGCGGACGGCCCGCTACATTGACGAGCTGCTTGCCACCGGGATTACCAAAGCGCTGGCCGCTGCCACCGGCAACGACCACGGCGCATACGGGCGCCATTATGCGTTCCCCTGTTTGGTGCCCTTCATGCGGTACAGGGAGTCCGCAAGAATGGCAGGGTTGTTAACGCCAAAGTCGCCCAGGCGCTCCGGATCCTTGCTGATGTCGTCCATGAGCTCCTGCAGCGAGCCATACTCGTCGACGATCTTCTCGGCCACGCCGTCGCGCACGACGGACACGCGCGAAAGCGTGCGCAGGCCCAGCGGCGTCATGACGGAGTCCTCGTCCAGGTCGTCGTAACCCAGAACCGCCGCCACATGCTGCGGGTCGGACAAGTCCTTGGGCGTCATACGGCTAAGCTCGGCACGGATCTTCTCGGCGTTTGCCTCGGAGGAATCGCTTGCGTAGTCGCGAATCATCAAGTCGTATTCGGTATCCATGCTGGAGCCGGCGAGCTGCTCGAGCTGCATCTGCACGAGCTTGCCCTGGTTGCCCAGCTTGACAATGCAATCCTTAAGCTCGGTCTTTGCCTGCTGCATGATCTCGAAACTCGAGAAAATGCCGGTGATGTCGGCGAGCGTGACGTAGTCGTCCAGCTCGAGGGCCGTCAGACGCAGCAGGGAGCGGTCGAGCGACTGACGGGTGGTCTGAAGCGTAGCGACGAGCTGGTTGACCGAGCTCATGATGGTGGTGACGGGCTGAATCTCATAGCTCTTGCCGTGCACATACACGTTGACGACGGCACGACGGGCCGAGACCGAGATCACGATGGCGTCGGTGAGCACCGACATGCGAGCGGCAGTACGGTGACGCATGCCCGTCTCGCTCGTGGCGAGCGAGGGGTCGGGATTGAGGTGGAAATTGGCGCGCAGGATCTGGGTAAGGTCGCCGTCGATGACGATGGCGCCGTCCATCTTGGAAAGCTCGAACAGGCGGTTCGAGGTAAACGAAATGTTGAGCGGGAAGCCGTCGTTACCGGCAGCGAGCACGTTTTCGGTGTCGCCGACGCAGATAAGGGCGCCCAGGTGACCGGCGATGATCATGTCAAGGGCGGTGCGGATCGGCTGACCAGGTGCCGTCAGGCGGATGGCCTGTTCCATACGCTTTTGCAGCTCGTTCTTATCCAAGGCATCGCTCCCATCGTATACGCTCCATAAACGTCAATAAGTTTCTCACGGTTTGCCCCTGTGACGCCCGCAAATTCCGATGCTTACAGAATGAGCGAACACCGCTTAGGTAGCTCATTTGGGACGGGGCTCTTTTGGCTGCTCATGTGGTAGCATCGGGTCTCATATAAATGAGGGAGTGGTCGTGTAATCGGGTTCGCCCGCAGAGAGGGGGCCAGACTATGGGACTCGCAGAGCTCGTGTTGCTCGCCGTTGGCCTTTCGATGGACGCCTTTGCCGTTTCCATCTGCAAGGGTCTCGGCATGAAAAAGATCAACCTTAAAGTCGCCGTTGTGCTCGGCCTGTTCTTTGGCGGCTTTCAGGCCGGCATGCCCGTAATCGGCTGGGCACTCGGTAGCCAGTTCATGGGCATCATCGGTCCCACAGACCATTGGGTCGCCTTTATCCTTTTGGCCTTTATCGGCGGCAAGATGCTGTGGGAAGCCTTTACCGAAGACGAGGATGAGGACGAAGGCGACGGCAAGGATGCCGAAAAGATCGACCTGGGCGAGTACCTAATCCTTGCCATCGCCACCTCGATTGACGCGCTCGCCGTGGGCATCTCGTTTGCCGCGCTCTCGGTCGATATCGTGCCCTCTGTATCACTTATCGGCGTCACAACGTTTATCTTCTCCGTCGCCGGCGTAGCGATCGGTCACACCTTTGGCGCGCGCTACGAAAAACCCGCCACCATCGTGGGTGGCGTCGTACTCGTCCTCATCGGGCTTAAGATCCTACTTGAGCACCTTGGGATCCTCGCACTGTAACGAATAACGGCCGCCCGGCATTACGCCAGGCGGCCGTTTTCATAGCCAGCCGTTTTAGAGCGGCTTAACCAAGGCGACCTTTACGCGGCAAGGCGCTTGAGGACGTCGATGAGCAGCTCGTAGAAGCGCTCGGCAGAAGCGAGCTCCATGCTCTCGTCCGGGGTGTGGACATCGGAGAGCGTCGGGCCCACGGCGATGGCGTCCAGGCCGTGCAGGGCCTCGGCAAACAGGCCGCACTCAAGGCCGGCGTGAATGGACTCGATGCGCAGCTCGGAGCCAAAGAGCTCGCGATAGCTCTCGACAAAGACGTCGCGGACCGGCGAATGCTCGGCATAGCTCCAGCCGGGATACTCGAACTCAAACTTGGCGTCGAAGCCCAGGACATCGGCCAGCGTCTGCAGGCGGTCCTTGAACTCGTTCTGCAGCGAGGTGATCGAGGAGCGCGGGGACAGCATGATCTTGACCTCGTCGTCAGAAGTGGCAACCACACCGATGTTGGAGGAAACCTCAACGGAGCCGTCGGTAGCGACGTTGCGACGGATCACGCCGTTGGGGGCAAGACGCAGGGCGCGGATGAGGGCAAGCGCGGACTTCTCGTCCATGGCCTCGACCTCGGCGTCGTCGGCAATCTCGACAGTGCAGGTAAAGCCGGGGTCGAAGACCTCGAGCTCGGCAGTGACGTCGGCGATAATGCCCTTTGCGATCTGGGCCGCGGCCTCGGCGGCAGCGTGGTCGGCGTAGACCAGAACAGCCTTGCACTCACGGTTGATGGCGTTGTCCTTGGTGCCGCCGTTAAAGCTAACGATGGCGGGCTCGCCGGCAACCATCAGGCGGTCGATGATGCGGGCCATGATGAGGTTGCCGTTGCCGCGCTCCAGGTGGATATCGCTGCCGGAGTGACCGCCCAGCAGGCCGGAGATGTCGAACGTGAGGGTGCTACCGGTCTTGTGCTCGCGCGCGATCGGGCAGGTGTAGGTAACGACGACGCCGCCGGCGCAGCTGACGGTGGCAACGCCCTCTTCCTCGGAGTCAAGGTTGATCATGGTGCGGGCGCTAATCTGGGACTTGTCGAGCGTCTCGGCGCCGACCAGGCCAGTCTCCTCGTCGGTGGTGAATACGCACTCGAGGGCGGGGTGAACGATCGAATCGTCATCGAGAACAGTGAGCATCAGAGCGACGGCGATACCGTTGTCGGCGCCCAGCGTGGTGCCGTTAGCGGTGAGAACGCCGTCCTTGACGAGCAGATCGATACCATCGGTCGTAAAGTCGTGCTCAACGGAGCCCAACTTGTCGCACACCATATCGATGTGGCCCTGCAGCATCACGGTCGGGGCATTCTCGGCACCGGCAGATGCGGGCTTGCGAATGATGACGTTGTAGACCTCGTCCTGATACACATCGAGACCGCGCTCCTTGGCAAACGCAACCAGGAAATCGCTGATGCCCTTCTCGTTGCCAGACCCACGGGGGATCGCGCTGACCTCCTCAAAGAAATGGAACAGCTGGGCGGGCTCATAGCCGGTGATCTTGTAGTCCATGGTGCCTCCTTGGCGCAACTGGTTAGACAATAAGACATGCGCCTTGTATATTCCCAGACTTCGTTTGCATAAACCAGTCGAAAACGCCGAGCGCTCTCGCATCATCGGCTAACGGCGGAGAAACGCCGCTTTATTAAGATAAAGCAGGTAGACGGACCGCGCCGAAGGGACGTTGGACCCTTCAACCAACCTCAACGCCTGATCAACGCTTATGCATACACCGTTGGTATGTTTAATGAGATTTGCTTTGAACGAGGGGCCTTTCCAACAAAAAAGGGCGCTCCTTTGGAACGCCCTCGTGGACACAAGGTTTTGTTACGCCCTACAGCGCGCCGGAACCGGCTTGCATCATGCCGCCGGGGCCCGAGCTTACGCCACTGCTCACAGGCGCGGCGTTTCCGGTGTGCGGCGCTTCCGGAGCGGTATCGCCCCCAAGCGCACCTGCCGGACGCGGCGCTGGGATCTCGCCCGTACCGTGGCTAAAGACGAACTTGCCGTCGGCCACGTCGCACATGACGGTATCGCCGCTGCCCCACTCGCCGGCCAGCAGCTCCTCGGATAGCGGATCCTCGATGAGCTTTTGGATGGCGCGGCGCAGCGGACGTGCGCCGTTGGTGAGGTCGGTACCCTCGGCTACGATCTTGTCGTAGGCCGCATCGGTGAGTTTGATGTTCATGCCGTTGGCAATCAGGCGCTGGCGCAGGTCGTCCACCAGCAGGTGAGCGATCTTGGTCAGGTTCTCGCCCGAAAGCTTCTGAAACACCACGATGTCATCGATACGGTTGAGCAGCTCGGGGCGGAACAGGCGCTTGAGTTCGCCCATCGCACGGCCCTTAATCTCGCTCGAGGTAAGACCCTGCTCACCGGTGGTGCCAAAGCCAACGCTCGCATCCTGCGCAATCTCGCGGGCGCCCACGTTGGACGTCATGATGATCACGGTGTTGCGGAAATCGACCGTCTTGCCCTGGCTATCGGTCAGGCGACCCTCCTCAAGCACCTGCAGCAAGATGTTGAAGATATCGGGGTGCGCCTTCTCGATCTCGTCGAACAGCACGACCGAGTACGGGTGACGGCGAACGGCCTTGGTGAGCTGACCGCCCTCGTCGTGGCCCACGTAGCCCGGGGGGCTACCGATAAGCTTGGAGACCTCGAACTCGCTGCCAAACTCCGACATGTCGAAGCTGATGAGCGCGTCCTTGCTGCCAAAGAGATACTCGGCGAGCGTCTTGGCGAGCTCGGTCTTGCCTGTGCCGGTAGGACCCAAGAAGATAAAGCTGCCGCCGGGACGACGCGGGTCCTTGAGCGGCGAGCGGCTGCGGCGCACTGCCTTGGCCACGGCCTCGACAGCCTCATCCTGGCCGATAATGCGGGTCTTGAGCACGCTTTCGGTCTGCAACAGACGACGGCTTTCGCTCTCGGTGAGCGAAGACACCGGCACGCCCGAGGTCACGGACACGATGTCGGCAACCTGGGCGACATCGATGGTGAGCGGGCTGGCGTCGAGCTCGGCCGTCCAAGCTGCCTTGGCCTCGGCGAGCTCAATCTCGGCAGCCTTCTGCTGCTCGGTAATCTCGGCGGCCTTGTTCATGTCGTCGCCCTCGGTGGCCTCCTGCGCGGCAGCCTTGAGCTCCTCCACGCGATGCTCGGCCTCGCGCACCGGCTCAGGCGCACGGTTGGCGGCAATGCGGGCGCGGGCGCCGGCCTCGTCGATGAGGTCGATGGCCTTATCGGGCAGGAAGCGATCCTGGATGTAGCGGTTGGAGAGGTTCGCGGCGGCCTCGATGGCACCCTGCGTATAGCGCACGTGGTGGTGCTCCTCGTAGCGCGGCTTGAGCGCGGTCAGGATCTTGACCGTGTCCTCGACGCTTGGCTCCTCAACATCGATGGTCTGGAAGCGGCGCTCGAAGGCCGGGTCCTTGGTGAGGTACTTGCGGAACTCCTCGGCCGTGGTGGCACCGATGATCTGGAAAGCGCCGCGCGCGAGCACGGGCTTGAGCATGGAGCTTGCATCGATGGATCCCTCGGCAGAACCGGCACCGATGATGGTGTGCATCTCGTCGATAAACAGGATGACGTCGTCGGCTTCGGTTGCCTCCTGGATTACGTTCTTGAGACGCTCCTCAAACTCACCGCGATATTTGGCGCCCGCGACAAGACCCGGCAGGTCGAGCGTCCAGATGTTCTGGTTCATAAGGTTCTCGGGCACGTTGCCGGCAGCGATCTGCTGCGCCAGGCCCTCGACGATGGCCGTCTTGCCCACGCCGGGGTCACCCAAGATAAGCGGGTTGTTCTTGGTGCGGCGCGAAAGGATCTCCATCATGCGCTGGACTTCCTTTTCGCGACCGATCACCGGGTCGAGCTCGCCGTCGCGCGCCTTCTGCGTAAGGTTGGTGGCGAACTGCTTGAGCGTGTCGGTGCCGCTCCCCTTTTGCTGCGAGGCGTCCGAGCCGCTAAAGAACGGCAGGCCTGTACCGGGACGCCCGGCACCGGCACCGGCGAGCGGGCGCTTCTTGTCTTGATCCTTGGCGGTAAGCTTCTCGATGGCTTTTTTAATGGAAGCGGACGAAACACCCAGGCGCATGAGAATGTCCATGGCCATGCCGTTGCCCTCTTCGACGATACCGATGAGCAGGTGCTCGGTCGACACATAGGTCTGGTTGTTCTCGCGCGCCACGCGGAAGGAACGCTCCATCACGCTGATGACGAGCGGCGTAAAGGCGAGCTTAGCGGCCTCGGTCTCCTCGCTGGGCTCGGGAACGGTGGTCTGGACCTCCTTGAGCGTGTCCATGATGTCATCGTAGGAGATATCGAGTGAGCGCAGTGCCTCGGCGGCAATGCCCTCGTCCTCCTTGGCGAGCGCGAGCAGCAGATGCTCGGTACCCACCTTATTTGAGTGAAGATCGAGCGCCTCCTGCTTGGCCATGGACATGACCTTGCGCGCGCGATCGGTAAAACGGTCCAACATGCTAGTTCCTCTTAGACGAGCTAGTTTTTCAAACGCAAAGCGCCACTCGTGGCGGCGCTTTGGTCTCTTTACCCATATGGAGTATATGTTAACCGCTGTGGCCTTTTCCGCGTGCAGCCATACGACAACGTCTACAAAAAAGGAATCGCCGGGTGCGGCGGGCGCTCTAGGTTAGTGGCTCTTGCCTAGCAGACGGGCTCGGCGTCCATACTCTCGGCAACGTCATCGACGACATCGGCAACGGGAGCGCCCGGCATACGTACGAGCTCCATATGCTGCTCTTCAAAGACGGTTCCCATGGGGAAGGCATGGCGGAAGATAAAGCGAGCAACCGGACCAGCCACCAGCAGGTTCCAGGGCAGGGCCATGATAAAGTTGCGCGGAATGTTGACGAGCCACATCATCGGCAGCACCTGCAGATTGGCAAGCGGGCCGCCGGGCATATGGAGCAGGCCTTCGCACGCGCCGTAGAGCGACATGATGATGACCATGGGAACGACCATGCAGGAGCTGACGGCGAGCGTCATGGCAAGCGGTGAGCTCTTACCCGGCGTGACCAGGAATTTAAAAGCGAAACCCTTGGCAAGGGGACTGGCAACAAACCAGTCGCAGCACATGGCAAAAATATAGGCAACGGGGAAGCCGAGCCACGCGGCGGCAATGACCTCGCCGTTGATGGCCCCATGCTGCAGGGCAACGTTGTAGATGCTCATCCAGAGCACCATGCAAAAGCACATGATAAAGGTAAACAGCAAGCTCTCTCGTTTATTGATAGGCATAAAGGGCAAAATCCTTTCTGTGTTACGCCGCGGTGCACAACAAAAACGGGCGGGCGAGATGGAGCTACTGGGACTTCATCTCGCCCGCCCGTGGTACGTGCGTCTGCGACTACTTATGTGGTGGAACTACCCTAACACGAACGGCGCGCGCTTCGTAAGCGTTGAGTTTATGAAGATGCAGGGCACCGATAATCCCCCGACCCCATAAGTTGCAGTGGAATACGGACTGTTTTGACCCTTTAAGCAGCAATTCAGTCCCTATTTCACCGCAACTCATTTGGTGCAAAGTAACCTGTCCCCCTTGTACCAATTAGCTGGTGTAGCGCCAGCGAGGGTCGGTGAGCGTACGCGCCACACCCAGCCCAACGGGCAGAAACGCTACGATGAGCACTGCGCGCACAAACCAGCCGAGCATATTGACTGTGTCGAAGGTGCACATGTAATACATAGAGCGATAGAGATACAGACCGGGCACCATAATGACAATCGAAGGCACCGTGAGGGCGATGCGCGGGTAGGTGAGCTTGACTTCGGCCAAGCTTGCCAGCAGACCCGATACCAGCGCGCCGATAAACGCTGCTGCCTCGGGAGGCATTCCCGTGCTGAGGCCCAGGAAGGGAATCATCGTCGGCGCATCGACAAGGGTCAGACGCAGGGTATTTGACACGGCGCCGATCAACCCAGCTGCCGCGGCCATCTTTACCGGGCTGTTGAACATCACCGAGAAGCCGAATACGCCAACGAAGCTCATCACCACGCGCAGGAGCGTAAGGGCAAGCGGCGAAAGGCCCAGTGGGGCAAAGTCGTCCGGCGCCAGTCCCACACACTCGGCAACCATCCAACCTACGAGGGTCGCCATCACAATAATCGACACAGCATACGAAAGACGCTCGATACCGCTTCGCATGTCGAGCTTAGCGATGTCGAGACCTGCCGTAATGAGCGGAAAGCCAGGAATCACAAAGAGCATGGCGCCGATATAGCCTTCTTGGTGCGACATTGCACCCGGAACAACCTGGGCGAGGCCGAGCAATGCCAGCAAATATGAGATACAGGCCAGTGCGACACCGAGCGTCAAAGCGCTGAACTGACCAAGGCCTTGCTTGAGAATATGGGAGCGGGCAAAGTTGCCGACACCCGCGCCCACGAACGCGCATGCCATCTCAATGGGACCGCCACCAAGTAAAAAGACAAAGGCGCCACAGGCGCAGGCTGCCGCAAGGCCCTGTTGCCAGGGCGCGTAATCAGGTTTTGAACTCTCAACGGTCTTGAGCATCTCGTGATACTCGTGCACCGTGAAGCGACGACCATAGGTCTCGATTTCCTTGAGGAAACTCTCCATCATCCAAATGCGATGGGTGTTGACGCCGGTTGTCGGCAGACTGACGACCTCGTTAAAGCAGTGGCCATCTTCGATGCAAGTACACTCAAACGACAGGAGACTTAAGTCAACATGGATGGTGACACCGAGTACGGCGGCGACTCGATTCATGGTATCGCGTACGCGCCAGGCACCCGTTCCACTCGCGAGCATAAGCATACCGGTGCGGCAGACGATGGATGATTTATCGGTGAGCGGCGCATCGACGGCAAATTCATCGCCTGCCGTCACGATCTGGTGCCAGTCAGTTTTCATATGGAGCGCGCCGGCACGAACGCCGTGGTGCATGGGGGCTCTCGAAAGCAGCGAGTTAAGGCGCGAAGACTGTGGGGACTCCGTTGATTCGTCCTCAACCTCATCAGTCTCTTCATCGACCAGATCAAAGGAATCAAGCGGCGCTGGCTCGCGACGGTCGATCAGCTCCTCGTCCTCATCATCAAAGTAATTGAACTGATCGAGCATGTCCTCTTCGATTGCGCGCTCGCTCGCATCGTCCATCCCGGTGCTCCCTTCCTATCGACTAACCCCCATCCTAGACAGCGACGGCTAAAGGAAACATAAAAGAGACAACTGTCATGCGAGACATGTGCACAATAGCCGTTGGGTAGTCGTTTAAGAACGTCCCCAACGACTACTCCGGCAACGCCGATGTTTTGGCAACGACAGCGAGCGACGTCCAGGGCGAACAAGTTGGCATGAAAAAGGCAAGGCATAGACCTTCTGGTCATGCCTTGCCTTTTGAATGACAAATTGTCGCCCTGGGCGGCGCGCAGCGTCGAGCCGTTACGCGGTTCGTAGAACCGCGTAACCCCCTAGTACATCTTTGCGCCGGCGGGGATGGAAGCGTCGAGCTGAATCAGATTGAGGCGCTCCTCGCCCTCCTCCTCGTGGATGGCACTGATGAGCATGCCGCAGCTGGGGATGCCCATCATCTTGCGCGGAGGAAGGTTGGTGATGGCGAGCAGGGTCTTGCCGACCAGGTCCTCGGGCTCATAGTATTCATGGATGCCAGAAAGGATGGTGCGGTCGGCACCGGTACCGTCGTCGAGCGTAAAGTTCAGCAGTTTCTTGGACTTCTTGACGGCCTCGCACGCCTTGACCTTCACAGCGCGGAAATCGCTCTTGGAGAAGGTATCGAAGTCGACGAACTCCTCGAACAGCGGCTCAACGGCGATCTTGGAGTAATCGAGCGTGGGCTTAAGCGACTTAACGAACGGGCTCGCGGCGTTGCCGGCCTCGGCGGCCTTGGCGGCAGCGGCACCGGACTGGAAACCCTTCTCGGGCTTCATGTGCGGGAACAGCAGGACGTCGCGGATAGAAGCCTGGTTGGTAAGTAGCATGACCACGCGGTCGATACCAATGCCAATGCCGCCCGCGGGAGGCATACCGTACTCGAGGGCGCGCACGTAGTCCTCGTCATACTCCATGGCCTCATCGTCGCCGCCGGCCTTCTCGGCCATCTGGGCGGCAAAGCGCTCAGCCTGGTCGACCGGGTCGTTGAGCTCGGAGAATGCGTTGGCGTACTCGTGGCCGGCGATGACCAGCTCAAAGCGGTGGGTCAGACGCGGATCGTCCTCAAAACGCTTGGCGAGCGGGCTGACCTCGATGGGGTAATCGCACACGAAGGTCGGGTTGACGATGGTGTCCTCGCCCAGCTCATCGTAAATCTCGGCGATGATCTTGCCTGCAGTCCACTCGGGCTTGATCTCCAGGCCCTTCTCGCGCGCGGCGGCAGCAAGCTCCTCGACAGGCGTGTCGATGGTGACCTTCTTGCCGAGCACGTCAGAGACAATATCAGTCATGGGGCGGCTTGCCCACTCACCGGAAAGATCGATGGTCTGGCCCTGGTACTCGATGACCTCGGGGTTGCCGATGGCCTTGTTGGCAGCCTTGATGACGCCCTGGGCGAGCGCCTTCATGCCCTCGAGATCGGAGAAGGCACGGTAGGCCTCCATCGTGGTGAACTCGGGGTTGTGGGTGAGGTCCATGCCCTCGTTACGGAAGATACGACCGATCTCGAAGACGCGCTCAAAGCCACCGACGATGCAGCGCTTGAGGTGCAGCTCGGTAGCAATGCGCAGGTAGCACTCCTGATCGAGAGCGTTAAAGTGCGTGATGAACGGCTTAGCCGTAGCGCCACCCTGAATGGTCTGCAGAATGGGAGTCTCGACCTCCATGTAGCCGTCGGACTCCATAAAGCGACGGAAGGTGGAGAGGATCTGCGAGCGTTTGCGGAAGGTCTCGCGAACATCGTCGTTGGCGATCAGGTCGACGTAGCGCTGACGATAGCGGGTCTCCTTGTCGGAGAGACCGTGGAACTTCTCGGGCAGCGGGCGAACGGCCTTGGAGAGCAGGGTCGCGCTCTTAGGGGCGACGGAGAGCTGGCCGCGCTGAGTGCGCACAACCACACCGGTCACACCCAGGATATCGCCAAGGTCGAGGGCCTTGAGCGTATTCCAGGCTGCCTCGTCCATGTCGTTGATGCGGCAGAACAGCTGAATCTCGGCGGTTGCGTCGCGCACGACGATGAACATGATCTTGCCCTGACCACGCTTGGCGACCACGCGGCCGCCGATCTTCACGACGTCCTCGGTGTCTTCGCCATCGGCAAGATCGGCATACTTAGCCTCGATGTCGGCAACGTAGTCCTCGATCTCGGAGTGCTCGGGATAGGGGTTCTGGCCCGCCTCGAACAGGGCGGCGCGCTTGGCCAGGCGCGTGGCACGCTCGTCGTTGAGCGTCGATGCCTGCTCGGCGGCGTTTTGGTTCTCTGCCATAAGTTAGCTCCTCAAACTAAAACGCTCCCCAGGATTCGGTCCCAGGGAGCGAAAACATACCTTTACGCGGGACCGTGGTCTAGCGTGTGATCTTGGCGATGGTGTAGACGCGAGTCTTGCCGGAAGGCGTAACGACCTCGACGGAGTCGCCCTCGCCGTGGCCGATGATGGCGTGGCCGACCGGGGACTCGTTGGAGATCTTGTGCTCGAGCGAGTTGGTCTCGGTGGTACCGACGAGCGTGACTTCCATGACCTCACCGTTGGGATCAATCAGCGAAACGGTGGAACCGATGGAGACGGTCAGATCGCCCGTGGTGGCAGCAACCTGAGCGTTGGCGAGAATAGCCTGAATCTCGGCAATGCGAGCAGCATTCTGAGCCTGCTTGTCCTTGGCGGCATCGTACTCGGAGTTCTCCGAAAGGTCGCCAAACGCGCGGGCTTCCTTGATGTCCTCGACGATCTCCTTGGCGTAATCGCCCTCACGCCAAGCGAGCTCCTCGACGAGCTTCTGGCGGCCCTCAGCGGTCAGTACGATCTGGCTTGCGTCCATACGGATATCTCCCCAACTATGATGTAACAATCAACTGTCAACATAACGAAAAAGACCGGCTAGCCTGCGGGCAAGCCGGTCAGGTGCTCACCCCAAAGGGATGGGACTACTCTGCGTCCGCGTCGCCGTCCTCTGCCTTCTTTTTCTTGGCGGCGGCGAGCTGGGCCTCGAGCTCTGCGATCTTCTTGTCCTCCTCGGACTCCTCGACCACAACGTCCTCGGCCTGCTTGGTCTCGTCCTTATCGTCGCCCTCCATACCCTCGCGGATATTCTTGACGGTAGAGCCGAGGGACTTGCCGAGCTTCGGCAGGTTCTTGGGCCCGAAGATAATCAGGACAACGACGAGAATAATGATGAGCTCAGGAGCCCTCAGTCCAAACATGTAGACCTCCACAAAACAGCGAGACAAGCTCGAATGAGTATACCGCGGGTATCGCGGTATCACAACAATAGCTAAAAAAAGGGACCGCAAGAAGCGGTCCCTTCTCATGCTCTGGTCGGGTTGACTGGATTTGAACCAGCGACCCCTGCGTCCCGAACGCAGTGCTCTACCAAACTGAGCCACAACCCGTTAGCTCGACTATAGTAACAAAGTTTTTCGCCACGTGCTAGAGAAATTTTTATTTCTTTGGCGCGTCGATTTGAACCGTGTTGGGAATAAGCTCAGTCGCGCAGGACCACCAGCCATTTTGCTGGGCAGCCCCGGCAAGCCTTTCGGCCGTGGCGGCGGTGTCGCAAATGGCAAACGAGCAGGCACCCGACCCGCACACGTCCACGGCAACGGTTCCCTCCTGTTCGCTCAGCCAGTCGAGAACCGCCTGGATCTGCGGCTCCATCAAAGCAGAAATGACGCCCAAGTTGTTATGGATGAGCGAATACGCCATCTTCGCATCACTCACGCTAAGAGCCGATGCAATGGCACCGGGCGCAGTCGCGGGCACCGGGGCCTCGTCAAAACGTCGATAGGCCTCAATTGTCGAAACGCTCGCCTCCCGCGGCTTGACCAGCACAACGGGCGTCACAGGAAGCGCGGGGTACTCAGTTGCCAGAACGTCTCCCCCACCCACGTAGAATGCGGGGCTCGCATGCAAAAAGAACGGCACGTCGGCGCCGATGCCACGCGCAATCTCGTCCAGCGCAGGATCAGTGCGGTCGATGCCCCACAGCTCAGCCAGGGCAACGATAACCGCCGCGGCATCCGTCGAGGGGCCGCCCAGGCCGGCGCACAGCGGGATGCGCTTCTCAATCGTCACGCACACGTTTGCCTCGCGCCCGAAATGATCGGCCATGGCGACGGCGGTGCGGTAGGCAGTATTCTTTTGCATGGGAAAATCTGATGCCGGAACCGTCTGGACGGTCAACGCCTGCGCCGGCGTGACCGTCACGGTATCGGCTAGGCCGACAGCTGCCATCAGGGAATCGACTTTGTGGTAGCCGCGGGTATCGCGCTCGGTATGAACCCCCAGGTAGAGGTTAATCTTTGCCGGCGCAGTAAGGATGAGGGACCGATCGGTCACCGTTAATGCTCCTCGAGCTGGTTGCCGAGCGGAGTAAAGATGTGCTCGCCGCTCTCGGGGTCGAACAGTTCAACCTGACCGGTAAGGACGTCGATGTACTGGTAGGACTGACGCGACTTGCGGCCGCGGCGCTCGTCAACCTCGACGATAAAGACAGCCGGGTGGACGCTCTTGATGGTACCCATGCGCTCGACAACGCGGGTACGGCCCATGTTGGCCTTCACCTTGACGCGATCGCCCACCATATCGGTCAGCTTCTCGTGGATGTCGTCGACGTAATTGACTTCCATCTCTTCCATGAACAGGGCCTCCAGAAGGTGCAATTCAAAAAGGGGATAATACCCCTAAGATAGACAAAACTCTAATACTATAGCACCCTGTTACAACCCCACGCAAGTAGCTAATTAGGCTACTTACAGATTGTCGGTATCGAGGACAATGGTGAACGGGCCGTCGTTGACCAGGTCGACTTTCATGTCGGCGCCAAAGATGCCGTGCGCCACGTGGTCGACGTCCTGGGCGACGAGCGTCAGAAAGTACTCATAAAGCTCGTTGGCGACATCGGGCGCGCCAGCATCCGTAAACGACGGACGACGGCCGTGGCGGCAATCGGCAAACAGCGTAAACTGCGACACCACGAGCACCTCGCCGTCGACATCGGCAAGCGCCAAGTTAGTCTTGCCGTTCTCGTCCTCGTTGATACGCAGCCCGCGGAGCTTGCCCCATAGTTTATCGGCCTCGGCACGCGTATCGCCATGGCCCACACCCAGCAATACCAGATAGCCGCGCCCAATGCGGCCCACGCACTCGCCGTCGACCGTCACACCGGCGTTGAGCACGCGCTGCACCACCGCACGCACGGCCTACTCCTCGCCCGTGAGTTTGGCGGACAGGTGCTCGAGTGCATGGAAACGATGGCTGATGGCGTTCTTCTCGTCCGCTGTGAGCTCGGCCATAGTCTTGCCCGGCGTATCGACCGGCAGGAACAGCGGGTCGTAGCCAAAGCCGTGGTCGCCGCGGCCCTCGTGTGCGATAACGCCCTCGCAGGCACCCTCGCCATAGGTGACCAGGCCGTCTTGGTCGATGAGCGCAACGACGCTCATAAAGCGTGCGGTGCGATCCTCGTCTGCCACGCCTTCCAGATTAACGAGAAGCTTGGCATTGTTGGCGGCATCATCGCCGTGTACGCCCGCATAACGCGCGCTATACACACCCGGCTCACCGTCCAGCGCGTCTACGACCAAGCCGGAATCGTCGGCGATGGCCATAAGGCCCGTCTCCTCGACCGCAGCCTGCGCCTTGATGATGGCGTTCTCCAAAAACGTCGTGCCGTTTTCCTCGGGGTCCTCAAAATCGCCCAGCTGGCCGAGCGCCACAAAGCGCACCTCGGGCATGACCGTGCCCAAAATGGCCTCGATCTCGGTGAGCTTATGGGCGTTACCCGTGGCCACAACAATGGTCGCCGCCGGGTCGAGGGTGTCGATGTCAATCTTCTCAAGTGCCATAGCTGGCCTCCTTGTCTCTTATAGCAATGCCGTGTAGAGGACGACGAGGGCCTCGGCCTCTCCCCTCTCAATCAACGGCAGTCTTATACTTCGGCGTTTTCGCAGATTAAACCTGCCAAAATCAACATCCCCTTTTGGCAGGTTAGGCGAGGGCTTGACGCTGAAGCTCGATGAGCTCGGCGATGCCCTTGTCGCCCAGATCGAGCAGGGCGTTGAGACGCTTGCGGTCGAAGGGCGCCTGCTCGCCGGTACCCTGGAGCTCGATCATCTCGCCGGAGTCGGTGGCGACGAGGTTCATGTCGACCTCGGCGTGGCTGTCCTCGGAATAATCCAAGTCGAGCAGGGTGTTGCCGTCGACGACGCCCATGGAAATAGCGGCAACCTGACCGGTAAGCGGAATGCGCTCGAGCTTGCCCGCCTCGACCCACATGGCAAGGGCGTCGTGCAGCGCCACCCAGGCGCCGGTGATGCTCGCCGTACGCGTGCCGCCATCGGCCTGGATCACATCGCAGTCAACGGTAACGGTGTACTCGCCGAGCGCCTTCATATTGACGACGGTGCGCAGGCTGCGGCCGATCAAGCGCTCGATCTCCATGGAACGGCCCTTGCGGTTGGCATGTTCGCGCTTGCAGCGCTTGCCGGTCGACGCCGGCAGCATCGCATATTCCGCCGTTACCCAACCGGCCTTAGCGCCCTTGCGCCAGCCCGGAACGCCCTCCTCGATGGTGGCGGCGCACAGCACGCGCGTGTCGCCAAACTCTGCCAGGCACGAGCCGTGGGCGTGCTTCATGACGCCGCGGGTGAGCTTAACGGGACGCAGCTCGTTTGCGGCGCGGCCGTTGGCGCGGTTGACCTGCATATATTCCATGGAACTATCCTTTCGGCAAAAGAGTGGCGAAGACTCCGGCGACATTGCGTGCCTAACCGAGTTCGTCGATATCGACATGCTCGATGCTTTTGAGCGGCTGGCCAAAGATAAAGCTGCCCGCCACCGCAAACTCGGCAATGTTGTCGGACGTGGTGGCAAAGCGATGCTGCGGCTCGGCGGTGTTGCCCGCCAGCTGCTCACGGCGCGTGAGGATATCGGTCAGCTCGCGGGTGGTCTCCTCGGCGGAGCTCACCACGCGCACCCCGGGCCCCAACGCATGACGGATGGGGCCCACCAGCAGCGGAAAGTGCGTACAGCCGAGCACCACGGTATCGATGCCACGATCGTGCAGTGGCTCGACAGTGGCGTTGACCAGCGCGCGAACGGCTGGCGTATCAAAAATATCCTCGTTCTCGAGCCACTGCTCCTGCAGGTGCGCGCCCGAGGCGAGCTCGTGCTCGACAACCTCGACAAAGCTCGAGGCAGGGCAGCCATACACGTCCACGCCGGCATCCAAGTCCTGGATGGCGCGCGTGTAGGCGCCCGAGCGGATGGTGAGGTTGGTGGCGAGCACGCCCACACGGCGCGTGCGGGTGCTGTTGATGGCGGCACGCGCGCCCGGCGCGATTACGCCAATCACGGGGACATCGAGCACCTGCTGAGCCAGGCGAAGCGCCGCTGCCGTCGCCGTATTGCAGGCGATGACCATGATCTTGACGTCGTGTCTCGAAAGCCAGCGCCCCGCCTGTAGCGCAAACGAGCGTACCTCGTCCTCGGTGCGGGTGCCGTAAGGGCAGCGCTTGGTATCGCCAAAGTAGTAGACGGACTCGTGCGGAAGCGCCGTCGCAATCGCGCGCGCAACCGTCAAGCCGCCCAGACCCGAGTCGAACACGCCGATGGGGCGCGTATCACCGGCCAGATTCTCGATATCGGACATTACCTCACCAGATTCTCTCTCGAAAAGATATGGCCAAGCGTAACGGCACTGCGCTATGAACGGGCCGCGACGAGCAGCTCCGCCGTCGCCGCCCAGCCGTCAACGATCCTGCCGCGCGTGACAAAGGCGTTATCGCAGGACGCAAGAAACTCGGACGCGCCGGCGCTGGTCAGACCGTTCTCGACCAGGCAGAACGTGCCCACGTGGTCGGCCATGTAGAAATCAGACTCGGAATCGCCGAGTGCCAGCGTCTCGTCGCGCTCGATGCCCAGATGCTCGCAGAAACGCGCGACCGCCACGCCCTTGTCGAGACCCGACGGATTGATGTTAAAGGCACGACCGTCCTCGACGCGATCGAGCTCGAGGGTCGTCGGCTTGGACAGATGAGTCAAGTGGCCGTTGCAGGCCCAGACCAGACCGCAGCCGGCCTCGTCGAGGATGGCCTGCGCCTCGTCATCGGGAATATCGCCGCGCATGCCGACGGTGACCTCGCGGTACTTATAGCCAGTCGACATGTCGTTGTGGTACTCGATCTTGTGCGGCCAGCGAGCGAGAATCTTCTCGCACACGCCGGTCTGCTCAATCACCTGGTGCGGCGTAAGGCCGCAGGCGGGGTCGTAAGGCATGTCGCCGGTCAGATACTCCCAGTCGTTGGCCTTGAGGTCGTACATGACCAGGCCACCCATCTCGCCAATGTAGGAGTTGAGGCCGAGCACGCGGGCATCTTCGTGGATCATGGTGCGGTTGCGACCCGAGGTGGGAATTACCTGGATGCCAGCGCGGGCAAGCGCCACGACGGCCTCGACGAGCTTGGTCGAGGGATTGCCGTCGTTGTCGCGCAGCACGCACGAGCCGGGCGCGAGCATCGTGGCGTCCAGATCGGTAAAGACGTACTTGACCTTGGCAAGGCGCTCGCGCATCTCGCCCGAAAGCTCGGCAACGGTCGGCAGGGTGTTGTGGGACATGGTCACTCCATTTATTACGTAGAAAAGACTTAATCTTGGTACCGCGTTTTCCCTAAGGTGAACACGCTTGAGAGACACGGCATCATCGGGCGTCGAGGATCCACAAACGCCATCCTAAAGGCAGCGGCGCTTAGGCGTCGTACGCCGCAAGGATACGTTTGAGAACCGAGCCATCACGCTCGCAGGGCTCGGGTCCGTTCTTGCGCAGCATGCACTCCTCCTCGCCCTTGCCGGTCACGATAACCACAGCGGGGCGGTCGGTCTCGCGCACGGCCGTCTCGATAGCGGCGGCGCGGTCGCACACGATCTGCCAGTTATCGTTTCCCTGCGCCTGGACATTGCGCGCAATCTCGGCGCAGATGTCCTCGACGTCCTCGGGGCCCGGGTCATCCTCGGTAATCACGATGCGATCGGCGTACTTGCCGGCAGCGACACCCATCGTAGTACGGCGATCGACACCCTTGCCTCCCGTTGCACCAAAGACAACCGCCAGCTCGCGCTCGGGATAGTTCTCGCGCAGGTCGCGCAAAAGCGTCTCGAGGCTCATGCCGTTGTGCGCATAGTCAACGACGCCCAAAATCTTGCCCGATGCAGACGGATAGAGCTCCATGCGACCGGGAACAAAGACGCCCTCAAAGCCATGGACGATGCCCTCTTCGGAAATGCCGAGGGCCTCGGCGCAGGCAATCGCGGCAAGCGCATTGGACACGTTGAACTTGACGGGCGTGGGGATCACGATGTCACGCGTAAAGCGCGGCGTGCGGACCGTGGCGATCACGCCGCAATCGCCGTTGCGAATGGCCAACGCACGCACGTCGGCGCGTCCATCGGTCAGCGAGAACGTCACCGTGCGCTCGCAGCGGGACGCCGCCTCGAGCACGCGGTCGACGTGGTCCATATCGAGGTTGACCACGGCAAAGCGGCTCTGCGAAAAAATCTTGAGCTTGCTGGCAAAGTAATCCTCGAGCGTGGGGTGCTCGATCGGCGAGATATGGTCCTCACCGATATTGGTAAAGGCGCCCACTTCAAAGTCAATCTTGCCCGTACGCTCGTATTTGAGGCCCTGGCTCGACGCCTCCATGACCAGCCACGGAGCGCCCGCCTCGGCGGCATGTGCGATACGCGACTGCAAAAGGAAGGACTCGGGGGTCGTTAGCTTAGAAGGACCGGCCTCGATACCGTCATCGAACTCGATACCCGTGTTGAGGGCTGGTCGATGACGGCCCGTGAGCTTAGCCTCGTTGGCAAGAATGCCACGCAGATAAAAGCTGCAGGTCGACTTGCCCTTGGTGCCCGTAAAAGCGCAGACCTTCACCTTGCCCGAGGGATGACCGTAATAGGCGTCCGCCACCACAGCGAGCGTGCGGCGGATATCGTTGACGATCACAGCGGGAATATCGACGTCGTAATCAACCTCGGACACGTACGCCACGGCGCCTTCGGCAATCGCCGAGACCAGATACTCGGGCTTGAACGCACGGCCCTTGCAGACAAACAATGTGCCCGGACGTACCTGGCGCGAGTCGTCGGTCGCAAACTCGATGCGCTGGTCGCAAAGAGTATCCGGCTTGGAAACAACAAGGGCCTCGGCCTCGAGCAGCTCCACATAGCGCATCAAAGCCAGCTTCTCCTTCGTCGTACCCGACATATAACGACCTTTCTCGCTAAACCTAACCTTAAAAGAGCAAAAACCGTCCCAGATGAATCCGGTCGCGCCCCTGTATTATCAACCATCCTAATATGCCACCTGACCTTGCGAGTGTCTCAGCACCCTAAAAACTTGCAAGGACCAGCGCACGGTTAATTCGAAATAACAAAACCCCCGCCCTACAAATGCGCGCGATGCGGGGATGGCCAGTGAGTTTGTCATGTTCTACAAGGACACGTCGCTGCTTTCGAGCGTCGGCGTCATGGAACTCATGCTGTTCTCCAAAAACCTCACGACCACCACGGGCAACATCACACCCTACATTTGCGCCGCACCCTACTATCTGGTTGTGACGGTTCCGCTCATCCACGTCGTCGCCAAGGTAGAGCACCGCCTTGCCAAGCGCGGCAAGCGCTAGCCCCTCTCGCGCTCTCGCACACAGTAATCGTCGCAGTCACGGCCCGCCGCTTCACCCAACGTGCGGGCCGTGGTTTTTCGGTCCCCTCGGCGCTTATGCCCCATCACGAAGCAAAAGATTGGCATGATAGTAAGGATTGATTGATATCGACTGCTGCAAACCTTGCGGCAGCGCACCTAAGCCGTCAGCAGAAAGGATCTTGCATGTGCGGTTTTGTCGGTTTTACCGGTACAGATGAACAGAGTGAGCTGGTTCTCACGGCCATGATGAATCGCATCATCCATCGTGGGCCGGATATGGGTGGCCAGCACATCGTCGATAACGTCGCCCTCGGCTTCCGCCGTCTTTCGATTCTCGACCTTTCCGAGGCTGGCGCTCAGCCCATGTCGAGCGATGACGGCAAGGTCACCATCGTCTTCAACGGCGAGATCTACAACTTCCAGGAGCTTCGCGCCGAGCTCGAGGCTGCCGGCTACGTCTTCCACTGCAACGCCGACACCGAGGTCCTGGTGCACGGCTACGAGGAGTGGGGCGAGGACCTAGTCAACCGCCTGCGCGGCATGTATGCGTTCGTGATTCACGACCAGAACAGGAATAAGCTCTTCGGCGCCCGTGACATCTTTGGCATCAAGCCGTTCTATTACTACCGGGCCTCCGACGGCTCGCTGCTGTTTGGCTCCGAGATCAAGAGCTTCCTGGACCACCCCAAGTTTGAGAAGGCCGTCAACCGCGACGCGCTGCGTCCTTACCTCACGCTGCAGTTCCCTGCCACGGAGGAGACGTTCTTTAAGGGCGTGTTCAAGCTTGCCCCCGCGCATTGCTTTACGTACGACCTTACGACCAACACTATGGACATCAAGCGCTACTGGAGCTGCGACTTTACCGATGACAACTCCAAGAGCTTCGAGGAGTACGTGGACGAGTGCGACAAGGTCGTGCACGAGAGCGTTGCCGCGCACCGCATCGCCGATGTTAAAGTTGGCTCATTCCTCTCCGGCGGCGTCGACTCCAGCTACATTGCCGCCTGCCTCATGCCCGACACCACGTATTCCGTCGGCTTTGACTACAAGAACTTCAACGAGACCAACTATGCCGCCGAGCTTTCCGACAAGCTTGGCATTAAGAACGTGCGCAAGATGATCACCGCCGACGAGTTCTTCGACGCGCTACCCGATATCCAGTACCACATGGACGAGCCACAATCGAACCTCTCCAGCGTGCCGCTGTACTATCTGGCACAGATGGCCGCCGAGGAAGTAACCGTCGTCCTTTCGGGCGAGGGCGCCGACGAGCTGTTTGCCGGCTACGAGTGGTACGAGGACACCCCCGAGATGCGATCCTTCAAGAAGCGCGTGCCGCTCGGCGTGCGCCGTGCCCTGGGCTCGCTCGTTCAGCATCTCCCCTACTTTAAGGGTCACAACTTCCTGACCAAGTGCGCCGAGGTCCCCGAGCGCTGGTACGTGGGCCAGGCAAAGGTGTTCGACCCGTCCGAGGTTGACGAGGTTCTCAAGCCAGCTTACGACACCGGCAAGAACGCCTCCGAAATGTGCGCAGAGTACTACAAGCAGGTCCCCGACTGCTGCGAGCTCTCTAAGAAGCAATACCTGGATATGAACATGTGGCTTCCGGGCGACATTCTGCTCAAGGCAGACAAGATGTGCATGGCGCACTCCCTGGAGCTCCGCGTTCCGTTCCTGGACAAAAAGGTCATGGAGTTCGCCGAGCATATTCCCGCCAACTACCGTGTCAACGAAGAGGGCTGCAAGCTTGTCCTGCGCCACGCCGCCAATCGCACGCTGCCCGATGAGTGGGCAACACGCAAGAAGGTTGGCTTCCCGGTACCAGTTAAGTTCTGGCTGCGCGAGCAGAAATACTACGACTACGTCAAGGAGTACTTCACCGCACCGTGGGCTGCCGATTTCTTTGACACCGATGCGCTCATGAAGCTGCTCGACGATCACTTTGAGGGCCGCGCGCTCAACCAGCGCAAGATCTATACCACGCTGACGTTCCTCATTTGGTACAAGCGCTTCTTTATCGACGAGAACAAGGGCACCGAAGTCGCCGCTTAGATTTCGTTATGAATTAGCGGTGAACCCCGCAGGGTTTCCGCTATACTCAATTCCCGCGGGCGATTGGCGCAACGGTTAGCGCAGGTGCTTTACACGCACAAGGCTGGGGGTTCGAATCCCTCATCGCCCACCACTGAATTGGAAACGGTCCTCGCAAGGGGACCGTTTTTGTTTGCGCCCGGTGCATGGGATTCGAACCCGCAAGGGTGCGGAGCTGAGGAAACGCGAAGCGTTTTCCAGCGCAGCACGCGAGGAGCGGAGCGACGAAGCGGGGCGCGGGCGGCGCCAGCCGCACGCGGACATCCCTCATCGCCCACCACTTGATTGAAAAGGCTCCCAGCGATGGGGGCCTTTCCCTTTTGGGCCCAGTGCAGAGGGATTCGAACCCGCAAGGGTGCGGAGCTGAGGAAACGCGAAGCGTTTTCCAGCGCAGCACGCGAGGAGCGGAGCGACGAAGCGGGGCGCGGGCGGCGCCAGCCGCACGCGGACATCCCTCATCGCCCACCACTTGATTGAAAAGGCTCCCAGCGATGGGGGCCTTTCCCTTTTGGGCCCAGTGCAGAGGGATTCGAACCCGCAAGGGTGCGGAGCTGAGGAAACGCGAAGCGTTTTCCAGCGCAGCACGCGAGGAGCGGAGCGACGAAGCGGAAGCGGGCGGCGCCAGCCGCACGCGGACATCCCTCATCGCCCACCACTGAATTGGAAACGGTCCTCGCAAGGGGACCGTTTTTGTTTGCACACGGCCTATCCCAGCCATGGTAAATCGATAGCAAAACGGGCTCCAGTTTGCCCAATCGTGCGCCAAACGGCACGTGACGGTCTGGAACCCGCTTCAAACTGCTATGTCTGATGGCGCTAAGCTAAAACACCCGCCAGGATCTCGATCAGACCATCCACGTCGGCTTCCTCGCACACGAGCGGCGGCAGAAAGCGCAGTGTATGTGCACCCGTAGCGTTAATCACGGCACCAGCCACCAATGCGCGAGCCACAACGTCGTGCGCATCACCCGCAGCATCGTCCAAATCGCAGCCGAGCATTAGGCCGCGACCACGCACCTCGGTAACATGCGGCAGCTTGGCGAGCCTTGCCTCCATATAGGCACCCACCTTGGCGGCATGTTCTGCGTAGTCACCGCGCACAAGCGCGGAGAGCGTCGCGGCACACGCCGCGATGGCCAAGCAGCTGCCGCCGAAGGTCGAACCATGGTCGCCGGGCTTAAAGATGTCAGCGATTTCTTTCTTTGCCACCACGGCACCCATGGGCACGCCGTCGGCGATGCCCTTGGCAAGACTCATGATATCGGGCTCCACACCATAAGTCTGAAACGCGAACGGCTTGCCGGAGCGGAAAATACCACACTGGACCTCGTCGGCGATAAGCACGGCACCCACCTCGTGTGCCAAGTCGCGCGCCGCCGCCATAAACTCCTCGGTCATGGGATGCACACCGCTTTCGCCCTGGATCGGCTCGAGCATCACAGCGCAAATCTCGCTTCCCAACTGCTTAAAGATTGCGTGTAGTTCATCTACATCGTTGGGTGTGCATGCCACAAAGCCACCCGGCAGCGGGCGGAAACTGTCCTGCAGCCAATCCTGCATGGTCGCCGCAATGGTCTCGAGCGTACGACCATGAAATCCGCCGCGCATACACACGATGGTGTTGCCACCGTTGCCAGCACGTTTGGCATACAGACGCGCGAGCTTCATAGAGCCCTCGTTGGCCTCGGCGCCGGAATTGGCAAAGAACGTCTCCCACACCTGCTCGCCCGCAGCCGGAGCGCCAAGCGCCGCCGCCGTGGTCTCGTCGCCAGCGGCAATCGCGTCGGCAAGCACGCGCGCACCGTCCGCATCGTCGTTGGCGAGCTTGGACAGCAACGCCGCGACCTGGCCGCGCTGCTCAATGTAGAAGTAGTTGGAGACATGCAGGAGCTTTTTGGCCTGGGCCTCGAGCGCCGAGAGCACCGCCGGGTTGCCGTGGCCTAGGCTGCATACGCCAATACCTGCAAGAAAATCGAGATATTCGCGACCGTCGTCGCCGGTGAGCTTCATGCCGTGGCCCTCGACAAACTCGACCGGCGAGCGGCCAAAGGTTTGCATAACGTAGTGGGATTCGAGCGATTGTTGAGCTGCAAGTGACATGAGATGCCTTTCGTTAAGCGCCAGGTGGCGCGGACTGTGGGTGTAACGGTGTGACGATTTCTAACCAGCTAGACCGTCTGGAGCTTCTCGACCTCGTCGAGGTTCTCGGTCAGGCGCGCCGCAAAGGTCGAAAGCGGGTGCGGGTGCGTATCAAATTCGTAGGCCGTCTCGGTAGAGTGGATCACGGTGCCGACGCCGGCATCGGTCAGCAGCTCCAGGAGCAGCGAATGCGGCGTGGTACCGTTAATGATGTGAGCGCGAAATACGCCGCCGACAAGCGCATCGACGGCCGCGCGCAGTTTGGGAATCATGCCCTTATCGACCTCGCCACCGTAGAGCATCTCATTAACCTCGTCGAGCGTTAGGTTGGAGATGAGCGAGTCTTTATCGCTAAAGTCCTTGTACAGGCCGTCGACGTCGGTCAAAAAGATCGCCTTGTGCGCGTGGAGCGCCGCCGCAACGGCACCGGCGGCGGTGTCGGCGTTGATATTGAAGAAGCCACCGTCCTCCCCCGCCGCGACGGTAGCGATGACGGGAATATACTCGCTATCGAGCAAGTTCTCGATGTAGTCGGTGTTGACATGCGTCACTTTGCCCACGCGTCCGAGCTCGGGGTCGAGCGGCTCGGCGATGAGCGTGCCGGCGTCGCTGCCCGATACGCCCACGGCCAAGTTACCGTGGTGGTTGATTGCCGCCACCAGCTCTTGGTTAACCTTGCCGCCCAGCACCTCGCGCACGATATCCATGGTCGCCGGCGTGGTCACGCGCTGACCGTTCTTAAACTCGACGGGCATATCGTAATGGCTCAGCGCCTCGTTGATGGCTTTACCGCCGCCATGCACGATGACGGGGCGCATGCCGATAATCTTGAGCAAAACGATGTCGCTCATCACGTCGCGACGTAGTTGCTCGTCTACCATGGCGGCCCCGCCATACTTGATAACGACCGTCTTGCCGGTCAGGTTTTTAATCCACGGCAGCGCTTCGAACAGCAGCTGCGCAGTTGCTTCGTTGGATTCGCTCGAACGACAATCGCGTGCGAATTTCATAATCTGCCTCGTCTTTCGTATCGTTATCGCGCTGTGCTCCGCTGCCCGCAATCGCGGCGAGATGCGCAGCGTGCCTGGAGTCTAGGAGCGGTAGTCACCATTGATTGAGATGTACTCGTGCGTGAGGTCACAGGTCCACACGGTCGTTGCCGCGTCGCCTGCGCCCAGGTCGGCCGAAATCACGATCTCGGGCGCCTCAAAACGTCGCAGGGCCTCGTCCTCGTCAAAAGGAACAGTCAGGCCATCGCGGCAGACGGGCATGCCCATCATGTCGATGGAAACGTCTTCCTGATTAAACTTTACGCCGCACTTGCCGAGCGCCATGGCAACGCGACCCCAATTGCAGTCGTGGCCAGCGATGCAGGTCTTGACGAGCGGCGAGTTGGCGACGGCACGGGCGGCGATATCGGCTTCCTCGTCGTTGGCGGCGCCGGTGACGTTAACCGTCACGAGCTTTGACGCACCCTCGCCATCGGCCGCGATGTTACGCGCCAGGCTCTCGCACACCTCGTGCACGGCAAAGGCCAGCTCGTCAAAGGCGTCAGTGCCCTCGACGATGGCCTCGGCATCCGCGGCGGCAGCGCCAGAAGCCAGCATGATACAGGTGTCGTTGGTCGAGGTATCGGAATCGACCGTCACTTTATTAAAGGTCTGTTTAACGGTCGAGAGCAGTAGGGTGTGGAGCGCCGCCGACTCGACGGGGGCATCGGTAGTAATGACCGCGATCATGGTGGCCATATTGGGCATGATCATGCCCGATCCCTTGCACATGCCGCCCACCGTATAGGTATTGCCTGCGTGCCCCGCGGCCTCGCTGCGGTAACACACGGCATACTCCTTGGAATGCGTATCGGTCGTCATGATGGCACGGGCTGCATCGGCGCCGCCATGGGCAGAGAGTGCCTCGTAGGCGGACGGAATTGCCGTCTCAAACGTGTCGATCGGCAGAATCTGTCCGATCACGCCCGTGGAGGCAACTAAAATCTGTTGGGGTTCACAGCCAATGACCTGCGAGGCGATATTGCACGTCTCGCGCGCACAGGCAAGGCCGGTCTCGCCCGTGGCGGCGTTCGCGTTGCCGGAGTTGATTGAAACACCGGCGATGATGCCATAGCCCTTGTCCGTACCGCCCAGGTTGGCACGGCTCACCTGCACGGGCGCCGCACAAAAGCGGTTAGTCGTAAACACGCCGGCCCCGGGACAGGGTTTATCGGGCACAACGAGCGCGTAATCCAGGCGCTCGGGATTCTTGCGGAATCCGGCATGGATGCCCGCCGCCTTAAAGCCGGCTGCCGCCGTTACGCCGCCCTCTACGGCACGAATCTTGATATCGAACTGCTCAGCATTCATCGTCTTTACGACTCCTTATGTCAAACAAAAAATGGGCATCGGTTGGTGCGCCATGCCAGCCGCAATCATGAGACCAGCTTAAAAGTGGCGCCAAACTCGATACCCGACTACCAAATCGTTAATAATCGAATGTGCTACACCGGGCACGCCACTGTGGGCAAGCCTCGTCGCTCGTCAAAACCAAAGACGATGTTGGCGCACTGGACCGCCTGGCCCGCAGCACCCTTGCACAAATTGTCGATGGCGCCCGTCGCCACCAGCACGCCCGCACGCTTGTTGAGCGCAAGGCCGATCTGGGCGGCATTGGTACCGACAACCGAAGCCGTCTTGGGCTGCTGGCCGGCATCGAGCACGCGCACAAAGGTACGACCAGCGTAGAACTTCTTGTAATGGTCGACGGCATCCTCAAGAGTCAGCGCTTCGAGAGCCTGCGTTGCGAGCGGCAGCGTCACCGTAGAGAGCAGGCCGCGCTTGAGCGGTGCCAGGTGCGGAGTAAAGACGACGCGATCGGTAAGGCCCAGAATTTGCTCAATTTCTGGCGTATGGCGATGTTTTCCTACGCCATAGGCCTCCAGATTCTCGTCCGCGCTGCAAAAATGGGTGCGGGTGTTGCACGACTTACCGGCACCCGTCACGCCACTGATGGCGTCGACGACTACGGGGCCGCTATGGGCCACCCAGCCCGCACGCACGGCAGGCGCGGCAGCAAGACTCGTTGCGGTGGGATAGCAACCGGCGCAGGCGACCAGCACGGGTCTGCCAGCGGCATGGCTGGATGCAGCGGTCTCTAAGTCCTGGCAGAACAACTCGGGCAGACCGAAGGCACGTGTTTTAAGCAACTCGGGGCTCGTGTGCTCGGCGGCATACCATGTCTCAAAGACAGACGCGTCACTCAGACGGTAATCGGCCGAAAGATCAAAGCAAGAGACACCCGACGCAAGCAGAGCGGGCACCTGTGCCATGGCAGCCGTGTGCGGCACGGCGAGAAAAACCGCATCGCAGCTCTTGAGTTCAGGGGCGTCATGCGTGGTGAAAACCAGATCGCTCACGCCAGCAAAGCTCGGATACACCGCGGACAGCAGCTGGCCGGCATCGGCGTTGGACGTAATGGCAACAAGTTCAAACTCGGGATGGCCGAGCACGAGGCGAATAAGCTCGGCGCCGGCATATCCAGCCGCGCCGACGATTCCAACCTTTAAAGACATATCGGACTCCTTGTCTGCGGTCTTATGCGTCATTGCGCATTCCGCAGCCGTCGTTATGAGGTAGGTTGAAACTTTAGCACCAGAGAATGCATATTTACGCAAATAATTTGTGTCTTCATGCATTGAAACATACCCGACACATTCGCTTGAAGGAATTGACAAAAATAAGCGAGCTCTGCATTAGCCGCAGCGCATCATGCTGCTGGCCAATGCAGAGCCCACCTTATACGGAATACCAAACTTAAGGGTCGCCCAGAGCAGCCTAGAGCTCGACCGAAACCCATTCGTCGTGATTGCAGATAAAAGCCTCGGGGTCCTCGACGCTAAAGAAGACGAGCGTGGGATCGTTAGGCCCCTCATAGTGCTCGCTCAGGCGCTCAAGATGCTTCCACCCGGCCTCGCGCATTTCATCCGAAGCCCGGTCGTCCAGACCCGCACGTCCGCGCAGGATCAACCAACCATGGCCCGGCCACCAACTCGTGGCCTCAAAGCGCTGGTTTTGCAGCAGCTCTTGCCACACATCTTTGGTGCGCGCCGTTACAAACCACAGCTTGCCGTCCTGAATCTGAGCAAACGAGAACGGACGCACATGCGGCTGCCCGTCCACGCTCGTCGCTAGGTACCACGCCGGCACCGACGTCAGATACTCCAGCACCGTATTCAACCCGTCCACGTTTCCTCCTGTCATCTGACCAGTCTTTTTGGAATGGGCAGCTAATTTGGGAAATTAAAGCTCGAGGAGCTCTTCGCTGCCGTCGATATCGCAAAACCGCGCGGCGATGTTGCGGACCGAGAAGAACGCAAGGCGGCCATCGTTGGCACTATCGTGTTGCTCGCCAATGCCCACCATGTGCTTAAAGCCCGTCTGGCGCACCTTGCCACTCACGAATGCATCGTCCTCGAGTGCGGCCTCGCCAGTTAACACGATCCAGCACTCCCCCGGCTTCCAGCCCGATACCTCAAACTTGGGATTCTTGCTCAACTCCGCCCACACGTCCTTGTCGCGCGACGTGCAAAACCACAGCTTGTCGTTATCGACCATGGCAAACGAAAACGGCCTCACGCGGGGCTGATACCCATCGTTTGCATCGGTCGTGGCAAGATACCACGCCGGAATGCGTCTGAGATACGAGCAGACGCGCTCGAGCTGAGCCGTGCGATCGATGTCGGTCATAGAGACCCCTTTCTTGCGCTCGAATCGAGCTTAGACGAGTTGAAGATTGATAACGACAACGCATGCCACCAGCAGCGCCATCGCCACCGCGGCCAGTGCATCCCCGCGGCCAAACGTAAGCGCATGCAGACGCGTGCGTCCCCGCTCGCCGTGATAGCAGCGCGCATCCATGGCGGCCGAAAGCGTCTCGGCATGACGGAACACGCCAGTAAACAGCGGAATCGCCACACTGCCGAGCATGCGCACGCCACCGAGCGGACCGCCCGTCACGCGCGCGCCACGGCTTGCCTGTGCATCGGCCGTCTGTTTCATCTCGGTGGCAAATTGTGGCATAAACCGCAGTGCGATACCCATAATCATGCCGAGCTCGTGCGCCGGAAGCCCCACACGCGCGAATGGTGCGAGCAGGCGCTCAAAACCCGCGGTGAGGTCGAGTGTCGGCGTGGTGAGCGTAATGGCGCTCATGCCGGCCATCATCATCGTCAGACGACACGCCATAAACGTCGCAGAACGCAGCGAGCCCTCGCTCACCTGCAAAAAGCCAAACTGCCACAGGATGCGGCCACCCTGATCGGAAAACAGGTTGAGCACCGCGACCACCACGACAATCGCCAGCAGTGGTGCCATCGACGATAGGACCCGACGCAACGGAACCCGGGCCGCGACATAGACCAGCACGACAAAAATTGCGATCGGAACCAGCCCGCGGAAGCTGCCGACGGTGAGCGCAGTGATCAGAAATGCGAAACCTAGGAGCAACTTAGTGCGCGGATCCAGACGATGCAGCGCGCTTTCCCCCGGATAGTAGCTGCCAAATGAGAATGCCTCCATTAGCAGCCCTCCTCTTGCGTGGCCATCTTGGAACCAGCCTGACGCGACGCCCTCAAAGGTCCGTCCGCGCAGCCTAGCAGCATGCCGGCCAACTCGTCGGCCAGCGACTCAACCGTATAAAGCTTGTCGCAGCGGAGCGGCACACCGGCTTGCACGAGCGACAATGCCATGCGCTGCGCAGCGGGAACACCCAAGCCGATTGATTTAAGCTCATCCGCATGCGCAAAAACCTGAGCGGGCGTGCCCTCGGCAAACACCGTGCCCTCGTTCATCACAACGATACGGTCGCAGCAATTGGCCAGGTCATCCATGCTGTGCGAAACCATGACAACGGTCAGGCCCTCACGATGGAGCCGATCGATGAGCTCCAGGAAATCCCTGCGCGCAGCCGGATCGAGCCCCGCCATGGGCTCGTCGAGCACCAGGACCTCGGGCTCCATGGCGAGCACGCCGGCAAACGCCACGCGGCGCTGCTGACCGCCCGAAAGCTCAAAGGGGCTCTTGTCGCCTATCGCAGTAAGGTCGAGGCCCACGCGCGCAAGCGATGTTGCGACACGGCGAACAACCTCGTCTTGCGGCAGGCCAAGGTTGCGCGGGCCAAACGCCACGTCCTGCGCCACGGTCTCGGCAAATAGCTGGCGCTCAGGATACTGAAACACCACGCCGACCTTGGCCTTAACCGCGGCGGCGCCTTTCTTGCTTGATAGGTCGAGTCCCAGTGCGCAAACGCTCCCCTCCTGTGGACGAATCAGCCCGTTGAGGTGCTGAACCAGCGTTGATTTACCCGAGCCGGTATGACCCGCCAGGCCCAGAAACTCGCCGCGACGCACCGTCAGCGAAACATCACGTAGCGCCCAGGGGCTGTTTGGATCGTTGCCCCAAAGAGCCTGTTTGCCCGATGCGCCCACAGTGGTCGAGCGCTTGCGCCATCGGCGGCGCTCGCGGGCGCTCAGCGAGTAACTATGCGAGAGGTGCGAAATCTCGATGACGGGTTCCGACGCGACCATCCCGTCGGCTGCAGAGGATGCATGGTCAAGCACACGAGAATCGGATGCGGAGGGCCGCCCAGCGACGTCCGCCCCGCTTCGCTCAGCATAAACCTGTGCAATCTCGGCGACCATATCCGCCTCACGCACCTGCGCGCAAACGGGTACGCCCTTCGCGCGGAGTGCCCTACCTAGACAGCACGACGCCGGCATATCCAGGTTGAGCTGGGCAAGTTCGTCCGCCCGCGTCAAGATTTCCTCGGGCGCACCGAGCATGGCAACGCGCCCCGCCCGAAACACTGCGACACGATCGGCCTCGGCGGCCTCTTCCATAACGTGCGTAATCATCACGATGGTCATGCCGCGATCGTGCAACGCGCGGCAGACCTTCATGAGGCCCTTACGTCCACGCGGATCGAGCATCGAAGAAGCCTCGTCCAATATGAGCACGCGCGGTTCCATGGCGAGCACGCCGGCAAGCGCCACGCGCTGCTTTTGGCCGCCCGAAAGTGCATGGGTCTCGTGGCGCTCAAAGCCCACCAGGCCCACACCCTTCAGCGCCTCGCGTACGCGCTGCGCAATTTGCGCCGATGGCACGCCAAGGTTTTCGGGACCAAACGCAACGTCATCTTCGACAAGCGTTGCCACCAGCTGATCATCGGGATTCTGGAACACCATGCCCGCGGTCGAACGAATGTCGTAGACCAACTCGGGATCGGATGCATCCATGCCGTTGATACGCACCGTTCCTGCATCGGGCTGCAGCAGCGCATTCAGATGCTTGGCAAACGTCGACTTGCCCGACCCATTGCCGCCGAGGATGCAGAAAAACTCGCCATCCTCGATGTTCAGATCGATACCGTCGAGCGCCGGCGTGACACCGTCATAGCTAAAGGAAACGCCTCGACAATCAATCATGCGCGGCCTTTGACCTGGTTCTTTTTAGGCGTGATGAGGTTGGAGACCGCCTTGTACACTGCAAGCGTGAGCACCGAGTTGAGCACGGTCTTGATAAGGTTGAACGGCAGCACGGCAGGAACCATGAGCGGAGCGATCGCATCGACCGAGCCATACCAGAACCATACGCCAATGGTAAGGTTTGCGACCATAGACAGCGCCGTAGCGGCAATGACGCCGAACACCAGGCCAATCACAGCACCCTTATAGGTATGCATCTTCTGGTAGACGATAGCCGCGGGCAGAATGTAGCCCAGCGTGGCAACCAGGTTCATAAGCGCACCGACCCAGTCACCCGTGGTGAGCGCGTGAATAACGATAGCCATAGCGGCAACAGCAGTACCGGCGCCGGGACCATACGCAAAACCGCACACCATCGCCGGCACCAGCGACGGGTCGTAGGTCAAAAACGGCGCCGAAGGAAGGATGGGCAGCTGCACGTACATAAACAGGGCGCCCAAGGCGCACATCAGCGCCATGGTAACGAGCTGTTTGGTGCTCCACCTATTCGTGTTCTCAAAATGGATATGCTGCGACTGTTCAGACATAAGATCACCTGCCTCTTTCATCCGGACTCTAACCGTTGGTACTGGGATCTCACCAGTTCAGCCGACATGCGAACCAACGCACGTACGGGTCGCGGACTCATCGGCTCGGACGCAGGTATCTCGCCTGCGCCACGGCACCCCTCTGGCACCGTCCGATTTACCGCCAGTGGGGAATTACACCCCGCCCTGAAACAGCAATTCCAAGTCTAGCACGGGCAGGCTTTCGCGCAAGTATGCCAAAGGTAATTTGTGGTGGGGATCAGTTGCCGCAACAACCACGTTCCCCACCCTCCCCAAAGTAACGCGCTTTTCGCGGCAAAGCCGCGAAACAGCGAAAGGGACACGTACCCCCATCAACCATGTCCTTCTCCGCGAGCCGACCTCAAGGCCGTAAACGTAGGGAATCCGGGGGCGTGACGGGGCTTCTCTCCGGAACATTCCGCAGGACGCAAAGAGGCTCCGCAGCGCGAAGCGCGATGCGGAGCCTCTTTGCATGTCCGAGGACGTTCCGGAGAGAAACCCCGTCACGCCCCCGGATTCCCGGTGGGAGTTCTAGACCTTGTCGGCCTTAGTACATACCGCCGCCCTGCTGACCAGCGGTAGCAGCAGCGATAGCATCCTCAAGCTGAGTGTTCTTGGGCACATCGGAAACCGTGGCCTCGGTGATGAGGATCAGGCTGGCGACAGAAGCAGCGTTCTGCAGGGTGACGCGACTGACCTTGACGGGGTCGAGGACGCCCATCTCAATCATGTCGCCCCACTCGCCGCTGGCAGAGTTGAGACCCTGGCCAGCGGGCAGCTCGGCGACCTTGTCGACCACGACAGCGCCCTCAAAGCCAGCGTTCTTGGCAATGGTTGCGACCGGAGCGGTCAGAGCCTTCTTGACGATGTCGACGCCGATCTTCTCCTCGGGGTCGTCGATCTCGACGGCATCGAGCGCAGGCACAGCGTCCATGAAGGCGACGCCGCCGCCAGCGACAATGCCCTCCTCGACAGCAGCGCGGGTTGCCTGCAGGGCGTCCTCGACGCGGTGCTTGATCTCCTTGAGCTCGGACTCGGTGGCAGCGCCGACCTTGATAACGGCAACGCCACCGGAGAGCTTGGCCAGGCGCTCCTGGAGCTTCTCGCGGTCGAAGTCAGAGGTGGTGTTCTCCATCTCGCCCTTGATCTGAGCAATACGGGCGTCGATGGCCTCCTTGGAGCCAGCGCCGCCGACGATGACGGTGTTGTCCTTGGAGATGGTGACGGACTTAGCGGTACCGAGCATATCGGCGGTGATGTCAGCGACCTTCACGCCCAGCTCGTCCAGAGCAGCCTGACCACCGGTGAGGACGGCGATGTCCTCGAGAATGCGCTTGCGGCGATCGCCGTAGCCCGGAGCCTTGACGGCGCAGACGTTGAGGGCGCCGCGGATCTTGTTGAGGACGAGGGTGGGCAGGGCCTCGCCGTCGATGTCCTCAGCGATGATGAGCAGGCCACGGCCAGCGCGCTGGACAGCCTCGAGAACAGGCATGATGTCCTGGACGCTGGAGATCTTCTGGTCGGTGATGAGGATGTACGGATCCTTCATCACGGCCTCCATGCGGTCGTTGTCCGTGACGAAGTAAGCGGAGACGTAGCCCTTATCGAACTGCATGCCCTCGACGGTGTCGATGGTGATGTCGAACGTCTGGGAATCCTCGACGGTGATGACGCCGTCCTTGCCCACGACTTCCATGGCCTCGGCGATCTTCTCGCCGACCTCGGGGTCACCGGCGGAGATGGTACCGACGGAAGCAATCTGCTCCTTGGTCTCGACCGGCTTGGCCTGCTTCTTCATCTCGGCGACGGCGGCGTTGACGGCCTTGTCGATGCCGCGACGGATGGCCAGCGGGTTGGCGCCAGCGGCGACGTTGCGCAGGCCGTCGTTAACGATGGCCTGAGCGAGCAGGGTTGCGGTGGTGGTGCCGTCACCCACGGTGTCGTTGGTCTTGGTGGCGACCTCCTTCACCAGCTGGGCACCCATGTTCTCGATGTTGTCCTCGAGCTCGATCTCCTTGGCGACGGAAACGCCGTCGTTGGTGATGGTCGGGGCACCGAACGTGCGCTGCAGGGCGACATAGCGACCCTTGGGGCCCATGGTGACGGTAACGGCATCGGCCAGAGTGTTGACGCCCTTGGCGAGCTTAGCGCGGGCATCGGTATTGAACGTAATGTTCTTTGCCATGGTAGGTAATCCTCCAAAAGAAATGTGACTCACGTCGCCGCTTCCGAGTCCTATGCGGCGACCGCGTTCAAAGACGAATCAGAGAGCCTGATGAGACTAGGCCTCTACGACGGCGTAAATGTCGTCGGCGCGCATCAGCAGATACTTCTCGCCGTCGACCTTGACCTCGTTGCCACCGAACTTGCCGTAGATGACAACGTCGCCTTCCTTGACGTCCATGGGGATGCGCTCACCCTTGTCGTTGACCTTGCCAGCGCCAACGGCAATGACGGTGCCGCGCTGCGGCTTCTCCTGAGCGTTGCTGGCGATATACAGACCAGAAGCGGTCTTCTGCTCGGCCTCGTCGGGCTTGACCAGAACACGATCTGCAAGCGGCTTCAAAGACGACATGCTTGTCTCCTCCTTTTTGGGCCGCGTGGATATGCCACGCGAATTAACCCTATTTGTTTGCGTACGCGTTGAATGGTACCCACGAATGGCGGGTTATACAACACAGAGTCAAAAAATCTTATTTTTTGGCACTTAGATTTTCTGAATGCCGGGGGGATAACTTAGAAGTGGCTCCTTGGGCGGACCGGAGGGCATGAAGTTTGCTGCTCTACAGTCCTGCGCAAGACGGAAAGCGCATTAAGTGCCTTCCTTTGCGTGCGGAACTCGCGACAAACCTTATGCCCCGCCCCTCCGGAGCCACACGGGAGCCAAGTTAACTAGTTCGGGCGCGGCATTCAGAAACGTCAGTGCAGCAAAATGGCGATGCGGATAGGAACATGGGCATGGCTTTCGCTGCACGCACGGGTCCCCTGGGGAGCACCGTGCATTTTTGGGAGTATTCAGCAGACCAGGATGGCTGTATACGCGCCAGACACATCTTATTGGTCCCAAGGACGCCTTCGACCGGCGATTTGGGTCGGCAGGCAGACCCCATCAGGGCATAAAGGCATGCCTCGTGCCTGCCCGGACGCCAAAATGACGTCAATCCCCATGACATTACCCGACCGCAACGGCGCCGGCAGAGCTCGCAGTGCTGAATACTCCGTTTTTTGCACGGCCCAGGCGGGGGTACATCAGGGCCAGAAAGAACATCCCAACCTTTTTATGCAATCTGTAATGGGAAGTATGCAAAACACCATGAGACAGCATTGCAAATGTCCAATTTGAACGCGCGGGGCAGCAGCGCCTCCACCCCACGCACAAATCCGGCAGAGCAGGGACGCTCATAACGAGTCCCCACCGATATGCAGACGTGGCTCGAGCGCCATCACAAAATAAGTCGCCCGGGCCGCGTTTAACGACACGGCATGAGCATCAGCGCTCGTAGATTACGTTACCTGCCAGGTAGGTGGCCTGAACCTTGGTGGCTTGCAGCTCTTGGGGGTCAACGGTGAGCGGGTTTTGGTCCAAGACCACCAGGTCAGCATACTTGCCGGGCTCCAAGCTGCCGAGGTTTTGCTCGTCGCCTGCTGCATAGGCGCTGCCCAAGGTGTAGTTGCGCAAAGCCGTTGCCGCGTCGATGCGCTCGCTCGGCAACCAGCCGCCCTCGGGCCAGTGGCTTTTGGGGTCCTGGCGTGTGATAGCCGTGTAGAGCACGTCCATGCTGGTGACGGGCGTGATGGGGCTGTCGGTACCGAAGGCTTGGCGAATGCCGCGCTGCTTATAGGTTGCGAACGGCCACATGATGCGGCTGCGCTCCAAGCCCAAATCGCGCTCCGGTCCACCCGGGTCGAGCGTAATGTGGCAGGGCTGGCTCGAGGCGATCACGTTGAGCTTGCGCAGGCGGTCGATGTCCTCGGGCAGGAGGTTCTCCAGGTGCTCGAGCGTGTTGTGGCCGTGCTGGGGCAGGCCGTACAGACCGGCGGCTTCCTCGAAGATATCCAGCGCGGCATGAATCGCACCGTCGCCGATAACGTGGATGCGCACGGCGCGGCCGCGCTCCGCAGCCGCCAGAACCAGCTTGCGCATGCGCTCGGCGGAAACCGTCAGACGGCCTTGGTCGCCCGGGAAGCGCGGATTGGTATAGGGCTCGGTGAGATATGCCGTATGTTCGCTCGACACGCCGTCAAAGAACTGCTTAAAGCCCGGCGCCGAAAGCAGTGCGTTGTTCGCGTAGCGTGCCTGCAGCTCTTCTAGACGCGACTGGTCATCCAGCAGCGTGGGGAACAGATGGGCACGAATGCCCAGCTTGCCGGCTGTCTGCAGTTTGTCGTAGACGTCGTCGCGGATAAAATCGCAGCCCGGCATGGGCATGAGCGACATGTCGCAGATCGAGGTGATGCCCTGCTCGGCCATGCGCCTCATTTGATCGGCGTAAGCGCTTGCGATGCGATCTTCGCCCAGCCACTCAAGGCAGCGCGGCAACAGCTGCATGGCAGCCGCCTCGTGAGCAATGCCCGTGAGCTCACCGTTTGCGTCCTTGTCGTAGCTGCCGCCCGCTGGCGGCTCGCTATCGCGCGTGACGCCGAGCGCCTCGAGAGCGCGACTGTTGAGCCACAGCGTGTGGCCGTCGCCCGAGTACATAACGCAGGGACGATCGGGAAATACCGCATCGAGCGACGCCTTGGTAGGATGCTCGGGCGGGTCCCAACGGTAGTCGCGCCAGCCCTGCGTTACAACCCAAGCGTCGTCGGGCAGATCCTGGGAAAACTCGAGCACGTGCCGCACCAGCGCCACCTCGGACGTGCCCCCATCCATAAGCATATACGGCGAGGAACCGACCGAGGTATGAAAGAAGTGCAGATGAGCGTCATGGAAACCGGGGCAGACAAACTGCTCGCCGTAGTCGATAACCGGCGTGGCGGCAGGCGCGGCGGCGATCACGTCATCGGGCTTGCCGACTGCGACGATACGGTCGCCTGCGATGGCAATCGCCAGCTCACGGGCGGTATCGATGCCGTCTTGCGAGGTAAAGACGTTCTTAGAGCGGATAATCCGATCGATATGTTGCATGGGCATCCCCATCTCTGGCAGGAAATTCAACACCCCCGAGTGTACTCCACCGCCACAGCTGCAAAACGTCAAGCGGTAAACGGCACCTTTCCCAACCCCAACGGCCCCGCCTGCCCTTGGGGACGGGGTAGAAATGGTAGATTTCAAGCTTGACAGCCGCATCCAAGGCTGCGTGCATAAGCAATTTGCACCTGTCAAGGTTACGGAGGTATCCATTTCTACCATTTCTGCCCCGTCCCCAAGTGGCAGGTGGCATACTGGAAAGAGCCTGTACGATTTTGCGATAAACCAGCAAGGAGCAAATCGACCATGACGAAGACCAAGGCACAGCAGATTATGGCAGCGACCGAGGCCCGCGCGGCTGATGACGTCACCGCAGCCATCCAAGATATCGCCGCCGAGTTTGAGCCCTACATCATCAAGCAGCGCCGGCACTTCCATAAGCACCCGGAGCTGAGCCTCGCCGAAGAGCGCACGACTTCTGACATCGCCAACCAGCTCGACGCCATGAATATCCCCTACGAGCGCCCGCTTAAGACGGGCCTGGTGGCGACCCTTCGCGGCACCGCACCCGACGCCTACCGCGAGGACGGCACGCCGCGCCGCCGCATCCTGCTGCGCGCGGATATCGACGCCCTACCCGTCACCGAGCAGACCGGCGAGGAGTTCGCCAGCGTCAACGAGGGCTGTATGCACGCCTGCGGCCATGACTGCCACATTGCCATGATGCTCGGCACGCTGCAGATTCTGCGCCATATGACCGACGACATCCACGGCGAGGTCCGCATCGTCTTCCAACCCAGTGAGGAAAACGGCCAAGGCGCCAAACTCATGATCGGCACGGGTGTGCTCGATGGCGTCGATGGCGCCTACGCCGCACACATCTGGAGTGAGGTCGACGCCGGCACCGTAAGCTGCGAGCCCGGTCCGCGCATGGCCAATACCGACTGGTTCCGCATTGATGTCCGCGGCACCTCGTGCCACGGCGCCATGCCCCAGCGCGGCCACGACGCCGTCATGGTGGCGGCAGAGATCGTCAACGCCCTGCAGACCATCGTTTCGCGCGAGATCAGCCCCTACGAGCCGGCCGTCATTACCGTCGGCGAGCTGCACGGCGGCACCGCGCGCAACGTTATCGCCGGTACCGCCTACCTCGCCGGCACGGTGCGCACCTATGGCGATTCGACGCACGAGGAAATGCCCGAGCTCATGCGCCGCATCGTAGAGCACACTGCGGCGGCCCTGGGCGCCGAGGCTGAACTTACCGACTACACCATCGCCAACTACAAGGTCGAAAACGACGTCGCCTCGAGTGAGCGTTGTCGTCAGGCCGTGGTCAAGTGTCTGGGTGCAGCCGGCGAAGGCCATTATCGCGGCACGCTTTCGGGCGAGGATTTTTCGGAGTACCTGCGCCGTGTACCGGGTGTGCTTGCCTTTGTGGGCACGCGCAACCCCCAGATCGGCGCCACCTATGCCCAGCACTCCTGCTTCTATAAGATCGACGAGAGCGTGCTCGCCAAGGGCTCCATGGTAGCCGCTCAGTATGCTATCGACTTTTTGGCCGAGCCCACGCAAGAGGAGCTCGACGGCCCCGCTATCGCCGCAGTCGCCGAGACCAATCCCGATCTGGCAGCCAAGCTACGCTCTGCCAAGGCAACGGCCGCCGAGGCCCGCGACGCCATGCACGACGCCCGCACCGCCCGCCATGCCGCCATCAAGGGCATCCACGAAGCTCGCACCGCCGCTCGTCACGAGGAGAAGCATGGCGAGTAGCCGAATCGCGACCATCTCGCAGCCGTAGCCACATCGCGATGTCAAAGCGGGGGCGGACGTTTCGACACGTCCGCCCCCGCTCATTCGTCAAGCACTATTTCTACCATTTCTACCCCGTCCCCAAATGGCAGGTGACAGGGCTACTCGTCTTGCGGGTCCTCGTCGGAGCTTGGCGCGGGTTCCGTCTCGGGCTCGGGCTCCGTCTCGGGCTCGGGCTCCGTCGTGGGCTCGGACTCCGGCGCAGATCCCGGAGCAGACTCAGGCTCGGGCTCAGGCGCGACATCCGGAGCGCTGTAACCCGAAGGAGCGGACTTCTTCTCGAAGGGCAATACAAACGTCAGGACGTCGTCCTTATCCTCGTCGGCCCACTCGCTTGCATAACGTGCGACCCAATAGCCAACGGCACGGTGCTTGAGCATCTTGCCAAAGACCGTTAGAAATACGGTGACGAAAGCGATCAGCACCAGGAACAGTACGAGTGCGATGCCACCGCCGGCAACAATTGCCTCAATACCCGTAGGACGATAGTAATAGCTATACATACCGACAGAGGCAATGGCGCCAAAGACCGCCGTCAAGATCCATGTGACAACGTTGGCGACCAGGCCCGTCAAAAACTCGGGAAGGAATGAAGCACAGAACAGCTTGGTCTTATTGTTCTTAAAGGCCGCCCAGACCTTGTCGAGCGAAAACGCGCTCTCGACGCGACCGGTCACCGCAAAGTGCATCACGGCGATATCGGCGAACATCTTAAAGAAGACTCCCAGGACCGCCGTGGCAATCATAGCCAGGACAAGCAGGCCAAGCGAGCCAAACAGCGCAGTCTCGAGCGCAGAAGAGCCGTAATACGAATACGAGCCCGCCGCGCCAATTACCACGCTCTCCACCAGCGAAAGCACTACACCAATAACGGGAATGGCAGCGATAATCTCGAGCACGACCGAAATAACGCTCGAAAAGACCCCGAGGCCAAACGATGTGGAACGCATCAACGGACGATCCATGCCGTCATCGATCTTAAGCGACAGGTCGCGACCCCACTCGATGCCAAAGCCCGAACCGCACACACTCGCCACGCAGGCGGCCAAAAAGCCGATGGCAGCTGCAATACCGCCGATAACGGGAATGAACAGCACGAGCACCGACACGACACAGATAAGCGCCGGCAAAAAAGCAATCTGGCACACGCGCTGCAGCACGCCCGGAGTCTTGGTCATGTCTTGGAACGCCTGAGCCACACAGCCCTTTGGCGCATTCGCCACGGGCGGTTGCGGAACAAACTGCTGGGGCTGAGACTGTCCCTGGGGAGCGGGGCCGGCGGCCTTGACCACGGTATTAGGGGCACCGCACACGCCGCAGAACTTGTCGTTATCGCCCATGGGGGCGCCGCACTGCGAACAGAACATCGAAATCATCCCTTCGTATCTAGAGTGAACCACCTGGATCGCAAACGACGTCTTTGGCAACATTATCGCGCAATGTGGGGACAAATACCCCAAGATGACCGATTTGAAACGTTGGCGGCTTTATTCAATGGTTCGAAGGGTATATCCGCGCTAGTTCGTGCCGCGGAAGCCCTTGCCCACGATCTCGGAGCTGTCAACGATCGTGATAAACGCATCTGGATCGATATCGCGGGTATAGCGGCGCAGTTGCACTGCTTCGCGACGGCTCAACACGCTCATGATCACCGTCACGCAATTGCCCGAGAAGGCACCGTAGCCGCGGCTGATCGTTGCCGTGCGGTTGAGATGCTTGACGATAAATTCCTCGACTTTGCGCGGTTCGGAGCAAATAATCGTACAGACCTTGCGCAAGTGAATGCTCTCGATGGCCTTGTCGACCACAAGCGTCTTGGCAAACAGGCCGAGCACGCAGTACAGGCCAACGCGCGGACCGTACAAAAAGGCCGCGATGGTCACGATGCCGATATCGACCAGTAGCAAGGCGCGTCCGATCTCGAGCGTCGTGCGACGCTTGAGGATCATGGCAAGGATATCGGTGCCGCCCGTCGAGGCGCCAATGTCAAAGACAATGGCACTGCCCAGCGCCGGCAAAATCACGGCAAAACACAGGTCGAGCCACATATCTCCCGTCATCGAAACATCCGTCGGAATGAAGAGCTCAAACAGCGAGACGTAGGCCGAAAGCGCAAACGAGGCAAAAACGCTCCAAAGGATTGCCTTGCGCTCCAAAAAGATAAAGCCCAAGACGACGAGAACCGCATTGATGATCCACATAAAGACGCCGACGGGCAGAGTCGGGAACAGCGTGGAAAGAATGACCGACACGCCCGAGGTTCCGCCAAAAGCAAAATGATTAGGGGTTTTAAACGCAACGATGGCGAACGCCGTGAGGATCAGGCCCAGATTGAGCTCGGCGAAAAAGCGCGGGAAGCCCGGCTCCTGGCTGCGCTTGCGGCCGGCACGCTCGCCGCGCTCGATATCGGCGCGATCGACCACGCGCTCCATCGGCACCACGGGAGGACGATGCACCTCCTCGGCGGCACGCGATGCCGCCTCTGCCGCGGCGGCCTCAATCGCCCATGCCTTGCTTTCTGTTTCGTGCTCGTCGGCCATTACGGCAACCCCTCGTTAACAATTTGGAAACAATGCGCCCATTAGGGTAACGCGGAGCGCGAAGATTGCAACCCCTAGTTAGACGAGCGGTATGACTACATCGAGGGCATATAGAAAACGGTCGACCGCACTTTTGCTTGCGCGGTCGACCGTTTAGCGTTTTCGCAGGTAAAACCTATCGAAACAAACTTGTCCCTATTTGGTAGGTTACTCGTGCTGGCTGGTGCGGTGCTCGTACTCCTCGGGGGTGATGACATCCTCGATGCGCAGGTTGACGCCTGCCACCTCAAGGCCGGTCATCGCGGCCAGACGCTCGGTCACGCGCGCCTTAACGTCGTCGAAAATCGCGGGTGCGTAGGCGCCGTACTCGATAATGACGGAAATGTTGACGACCACGCGGTTGTCATCGGTGACCTCGACCGTCACGCCCTTGGTCAGGTTCTCGGCACCAAACTGCTCCTGCACAAAGTGCATAAGGTTGCCCTTCATGCCCAGGACGTGCGGCACCTCGCGGGTGGCCATGGCGACGATCTTCTCGATCACACCGTTGGAATAGGTCAGCGAATCCTCGGACTCGTCCGCTTCCTCGTCATCCTCGTCCGCATCGTCGGCGGGCTCGGCCTCGACGAGCGCCCCGTCCTCGAGCGTTACGTCCTCAGCCTCGGCGGCGACGGTCTCGCCTGCCTCGAGCTCGGTATCGGCCACATCGACCTTCGTGTTAAAAGCCATGGTTCCTCCTTATGCCCACCGCACACGCGGCGGTCGAATACATACTAGCGGCCGCTAAACAGACGGCCGAAGAAGTTGACGATCCCGTTCTCGCCGTCACGGATCTGGCCAATCACGGCGCCGATCAGCACAAAGAATGCGATGACGAGTGTGTCCCACAGGCCGAGCGTGAGCACCAGCACGGCGAGCACAAAACCAGCGACGGCTCCGAGCGTGGTGTTGGGATGACGGACGGCATAGCTCCAGATGGCCGCCCCCGTACCCTTGATGAGACCCATGGCCTCGTCAAAGTCGCTGGCGGCGCTGTCGTGCTGCTCGCCGGCCTCGGGGGTGGTGTCGGCGGACTCGCTCGCCGGCGTAGCGTTCTGGTCGATCGTCAGGCGCGGGGTGCGGACGGTCTTGTCTTGATTAGTATCACTCACCGGAAACCTCCACGGTCTGGACGGTAGTCTTGGACGGCAAAAAACGGACGCGCGCGGTCGTGCCCGGCGTGCCGAGCATGGTGTCGCAGGCCTCCTCGATACGTTGCTGCATCGCGGTTGCAAGGGAGGCCACGTCCCGGTCATCGAGCGCGATGGCGTCGACCTTAAAACGGACGAGCGATTCGTCGGAACCCTGCACGCGCGCCTCGACATGCTCGACCATCACACGGTCGTCGCGCTCTGCCGCAGCGCGAGCGCACGAGGAAAGCGCTGCGAGGGTGACCTCGATGTTGCGCTCCCCCGCCGGATGCACGCAGGACGGCTCGCGACGCGCGAACATCAGGCGGAAAAACCCGATGAGCACGCCAAGTGCCACGATGGCGGCGCACACCGTAACGACGACGCGAGGCATGGTGTCACGCAACAGCAGCATAAAGCGATACGTATACGGTCCCCAGAACTGGCAGACAAGCGTGCCCAGCGCCACGATGGCGGCGGCAAGGTACACGGTTGCTAGGGCTCGTTTGAGTACGCGCACGCGCGCTCCCTTCAGGTTTCGGTCCACAGAATGCAAAACGATTCGCATCATTATAAAAGAGCCGGGTCCGGTGCCATACGCACGCGGATCCGGCTCATCTATTCCACGAGGCTTGTATGCTCGCTTCATTATGCCCAGATATGCACGGCTTAACCCGTGCAGGCGCTACTCCTCCTCGAGGGCAGCGATGACCTCGTCGGTCATGTCCATGGTGCTGTAAACATCCTGAACGTCGTCGAGCTCCTCGAGACGGTCGATGAGGCGCTGGACCTTCTTGGCATCGGCGCCGGAGACCTCGGTCGGGGTGGTCGGAACCATGGTGGTCTCGGAGCCCTTGACCTGGATGCCCTGCTCCTCGAGCGCCTTGGAAACAGCCATGACGTCGTTGGCGGCGGTCCAAACGATCCACTCCTCGCCGGCGTCCTCGTAGTCGTCGCCACCGGCCTCGGCGATAGCCATCATGAACTCTTCCTCGTCACCGGCAGCACCGTTGGCGATCATGGTCTCCTTCTTGGCGTTCTCGTCCAGGATCTCCTTGGCGACGACGATCTGGCCCTTGCGCTCAAACTGGAAGGCGACGGAGCCGGAGGTGCCCAGGTTGCCGCCAGCGTGGGAGAAGGCGGAACGGACATCGGCGGCGGTACGGTTGCGGTTATCGGTCAGGCAGTCGACGTAGACGGCAACGCCGGCGGGGCCATAGCCCTCGTACACGATGCTCTCGTAGACGGCGGCATCGGCACCCGAACCGAAGGCCTTGTCGATAGCGGACTTGATCTTGTCCTTGGGCATGGACTGAGCCTTGGCCTTGGCAACGGCAGCGGCGAGGCTGGCGTTGTTCTCGGGCAGCGGGTCGCCGCCGAGACGGGCAGCAACGGTGATGTTGCGGCTCAGCTTGGAGAAGAGGGCGGAACGCTTGGCGTCCTGCGCGCCCTTACGATGCTTGGTTGTGGCCCACTTAGAGTGTCCGGACATACGTGTCTCCTATCGGTTTCGACCTAAAGCCCAGCGCAGATGCTCGGGCAATATAAACAAACGTCGTTATGATATACCTACTGGCCTGCGAGATAAACCCCAAAATGAAGGCGTCGTGATGATGCAGCCCCTTGGTGCAAAGCAACCTGTCCCCTTTGCACCAAGTTAGAACCAGAGAAGGTCGCTGCGGGTGATGGTGGCGCCGATGGCGAAGGGCATGCAGGCGATGACTGGATACAGGTAGCGCATGTAGGTCGAGCCGTTGCAGGGACCGATCAGGCACACGGCGAGCACGCCCAGCAGCGGCACCCAAATGGCCAGCCCGCGCCACGAATGACGACGTAGCAGATAGACCACCACAGCGATCATGATCCACACATAGGTGGCCGAGCTCATGGTGAGCGAGATAAACGGGATGCGTTGTACTGCCACGCGATACAGGTTGATCAGGTGGTCGCACCAGCGCACAACCTTGCTATCGACCGGATGGAAGTCGAAGTACTTGAGGTTATCGGGCTTCGCCATGATCTCGGCACTGCGCGCCGTGCTGTAGACCCACGCATCGCGGGCACTCGGATAAAAGTAGCCGTAGTAGTTATTGATGAGCGCCGAGATATAGCACTCGGGATCCTTTTTGAACATCTGGGCCCACACCTCAAAATAGGCCTTGATGTCCTCCTGCGAGGCGTACTCGTTAAAACAGTTTTTTACGGCATCCGACTTGTCGGGGTTGTAGCGACGGCCCAGATTCTCGTACTTGAGCACACGGTCGATCGCAGCGCGTTCCTTATCGGTCACCAGACCGTCGCAGGGAGCTTCCTCAATCGTGCCGTCGTCTTTGACCTTGGGGTTAACGCCCGAATTAAGGCCGTCGTGCTTTTGGACGAAGCGCGCCGTCTGTTGAAACGGAATCGAGAGGATCTCGCGCTTGGAACCCGGCGTGATATCGTGCTCGGGCATAAAGACCTTGGTAAAGTACATGTTGGAGGCAAGGCAGAGCACGAGCACCGCGAGAACGCCGGCCCAGCGGAAGCGCGGCGTGGCGCATGAGGGTGCGACGCCAGACTGTTTGACCACGCGACGGGCCACATGCGCGTCCCAGGCGCAAAACGCCGCCGCAATCACGCAGGCCGCCAACGGAAAGACCAGGCCGCCATTGCGCAAAAACGTGGAACCCATGGCGCCCAGCACGAGCAACAGCCAGTCGTGGCGCGCAAAGAGCACAGGCGTGCGCTCGCCCGCGCGCTCGGCATTGACATCGCGACGGGGCAGGCCACATGCCACGAGCTTGACGGTCTGAACGAGCAGTACCAGAAACGCATCGGCAAACAGTACGTCTTTGGTCAGCAGCGCCGCGTAGTTGGAGAACATCGGCATAAACGCAAAGAACAGCAAGATGACGCCGCGGACCGGCAGGCTCACGCCCAGCTTGCGCAGCGACGATATGGAATAGGCCACGCAGGCGGCCGTGATGACAAATTGGGCGCAGGTGTAGATGGCAAGACCCGCATTGGCGCTATTGAATAGCGAAAGCCCCAGTTGCACACACGAGCCGATGATGGCCGTGTGCACCACCGGATGATGGCCGTTGAGCAGCACGTTGGGGTTAAGCAGGCGCAGGTAGTCGCTCGTGCCGTTGGGGTAGTTGAACCATTGGCGGATCTGCGCGCCCGTATCTCCCATAAAGAGGCCGGGCAGCGAGGCGATAAGCGTGGGCGCCCAGACAATCATGAGTACAAGAAACGGCCCAACAAAAGGATGGACCGAGAGCACGGCGTGGGCAACACGCCACATGCGGCCAAAATGCGCCTCCGAAAACGGAATGCGGCGAGAACTCAACCAATCCAAAAACTCAAAAGCCAGATAGAAGGACACAATCGCCAGAAGCATCCAGCCCGCGCCGCCAATCCAGGCGCAGATAACGCGCGCCTTGTCGCCCAGCACAATCTCGGCCGAATCGGTAAGGTCGTAACTGCGGCCGAACACCATGCAGACGGCAAAGAACAGCGACGGCAGCACGACCGAGGGGCGCCAAGCGTCACCGCGGCCAAAGAACACATAGCGAAACGGTAGCGTGAGTAGGCAGGCCAGCGCGAGCAGCATCACAGCGTCGGTATGGCCGGCAAATGAGAGGAGTACCTCGTAGCACACGTAAAGCACGCCCGTCGCCTTTGGATCGATCGCCAGGACCGCGTTGCTCGACACCGGGGCGGGATCGATGGAAAACGCCGTGGTCGCCAGCAGGGCGAGCAAAAATGCGACGAGCGTCTGCTTGGCGGGATAGCGCTTAAACCAAACGATGCGGGCGGCGTCGCGCGCAGCCGTTGTGGAGAGATCGGAATCCTTCACAGTCCGAAAAGCCTTTCTAGAAACCTGCCAAAAAGGGACAGGTTTATTTTGGCAGGTTTTATCTGGGGAAACGTTACGGTTCTGTCATCGTTGCCTGGCAAAACCGCCACAAAGGCGCCTGTCCCCTTTGTGGCGGTATGTGGTGGTTAGGCGTCGAGATAGATGCGCTGGGGACGGTTGCGACGGAGGGCAAAAATGATGAGCGCCAGGCCCGCAATCACGAGCGGCAAACTCAGCAGCTGGCCCATGGTGATGACGCCGCCCAGCAGATAACCCAGCTGGGCATCGGGCACGCGCACGAACTCAACGAGAAAGCGGACGATGCCGTACCCCATCACAAACACACCCATAAACGTACCCTGGGGCAGCAGCGGTTTTTTGCGGCTGAGCACCTGCAGAATGCAAAAGAGCACAATGCCCTCGAGAAATGCCTCGTAGAGCTGGGATGGATGGCGCGGCATATCGCCCGCGGTGCCGCCAAAGATCACGCCCCAGGGCAAATCGGTCGGCTTGCCCCACAGCTCGCCGTTGACAAAGTTGGCGCAGCGCCCCAGGCACAGGGCCAGCGGAGCACCGATAACGGCAAGGTCGGCGATGGTCCAGGCGTCGAGCTTGTACATGCGGCACACGAGCACGCCTCCGATGATGCCGCCCACCAGGCCGCCATGGAAACTCATGCCGCCTTCGTTGGTGGCAAAGATCTCGAGCGGATGCGCCCAGTAGTAGCCGTCACCGTAAAAGATGACGTAGAACAGACGGGCGCCAATGATGAGGCCAAAGACCACACCAACCACGACACTCATCAGGTCGTCGACCGTAATGTCAAAACCCCAACGACGCTGCGTGCGGTACATGACGACCGCCGTGAGCAGAGCTCCGACCACATAGGCCAAGCCGTACCAGTAGATGGTGATGGGCCCCGCCGAAATGGCGACAGGATCAAGCATATGGTAGAGGTCGTTGAGCATATCGGTCCCCCTGCTCCCTACATACAAATGCGGCCGCGGGCCTTTCGCTCGCAGCCGCACATTTGGGCATGACGTCTATGCGGAGCACATCGCCCGCAGCTTTCGCTTCTCAGAACGGCGCATACTCGTCGTACAGATCCTCGACCTCGCCGGAGGCATTGACCTGCTCGACACGCGTAACGCCGGGCACGTGCTCCTTGAGGATACGCTCGACGCCCATGGAAAGCGTCAGAGCGCTCATGGGGCAACCGGCGCAGGCGCCCTGGAGCTCCAGCTTGACGACGCCCTCGTCATCAACGCCCATATACTCCATGTCGCCGCCGTCGGCCTGCAGGTTGGGGCGAATCTCTTCAAGAACCTTCTTAAGCAGCTCTTCGTTAACAGCCACAGGGGCTCCTTTCTCACAATAACGCGGGCGCGCCCGCGGACAGAGCTATGTTACTACAGCCATGTACCCGCTCGCGAGCCGTCCATGCGCGCGGACACGACTTTCACGAGCAGTTAATTTGACAGTCAATTTGGGACGGGGCTTAATTAGCCGCTTTTGCCAACGCCCGGCGCTCGTACACGCTGCCGCTACTGCTGCGTTTGTTCCCCGGTACCAATGTGGACATCGACGATAACCTGGCGGAAGCTAATGCCACAGGAGTCGAGAATGCGGCGACTGATGCGGCCGTCGTCGGTGTCGGCGTACTTATTGTCCAGATAGACAACCTCGCCCACACCTACCTGCGCCAGGATTTTGGCACAGTCGTGGCACGGGAACAGTGTGACGTAGACCGTGGAACCCTCAAGGTCCTTGAGCGAGCCGCGGTAGTTGAGCACGGCGTTGGCCTCGGCATGAACTACGTAGTTATGTTTGTCCTGCAGCGGGTCATCGCTCGTGCCCCACGGGAAAAAGTCGTCGTTGAGCGCCGAGGGCGTACCGTTGTAGCCCACCGAAAGAATGCGGTGGTTGGTGCTGGCGATGCACGCGCCCACCTGCGTATTGGGATCCTTGCTGCGGCGCTGCGCGGCGATGGCCACGCTCATAAAGAACTCGTCCCAGCTAATAACGTCGCGGCGCTTGCCCGACGCGGTTTGATGAAGATCGTCCGACATGGCAGACACCTCCGAAATCGAAATAGTTTGGCCCATTGTAGCAGGTGAAAGGTGGGACTGTTTCCTCCCCCCGCCGACGTTCTTGGCTTTATGCGCGGCGAGGCTTTTGGTTGATGCGGTACAGCTCGGCGAGACCCCGCAACGTCAGCGCGTCGTCTACCGTCAGGCTGTGGCCGACCAACGCCGCGAGCGCCTCGGCATCGTCGCCGGTGATGACAATGGGCACGCTGCCCTCGCCTGCCGCCTTGGTCGAGCGCATCTCGGCAAGCACCATGTCGAGCATGCCGTCGATACGGGCCACCTCGCCCAAGACCACGCCCGAGCGCATGGCCTCGCGCGTGTTGCGACCGATCACATGCGTGGGTGCCGAGGGCTCGACTTGCGGCAGGCGCGCCGCAGCGGCCGAGAGCGAGCGAGCGCCGAGCGCCAGCCCCGGCGCGATAACACCGCCGACAAAGGTTCCGCGCGCATCGATGACCTCGATATTGGTCGTAGTGCCCAGGTCGATCACGATGCACGGAGAGCCGTAGACGGCACGGGCCGCCACGGCGTCGGCGATGCGATCGGGACCGATCTCGGCCGGGTCGTCGTAGTGCACGGGCATGCCGGTCTTAAGTCCCGGCCCCACGGTGAGCACGCGCCCCGTGCAGGTACGGGAAAGTGCCGCCTTCCACGGGCGCTCGAGCGCCGGCACCACGCAGCTCAGCACTGCTGCCGCAGGAACGAGCACACCAGGCATGCCCGCATCGGCTGCCAGTGCGCCCATGACCCGCGCGAGCCTCATGCGCGCCTCATCGGCCGTAATGCTCGGCGGCGTCGTGATCTCGCACGTCGCAAGCGGGCATTCCTGCGCCGCGGCCGAATCCTCGGCAAACAGACCAAAGCGAATGAACGTGTTGCCCACGTCGACCGTCAATATATATGCGCACCCATTAAGCATCGTCGGCGCTCCTTTCGTCTGCCCAGCAGTATATCCCCGTCCCAGAATAATCATCCTTCGACTTCGCTCGAGGTAGCTAAAAAAGTCCCGTCCCAAATTAGCTGGTTTTGGCAGGGCATGGGACGGGCGATGCCGCTATACTGATGCGCGGTCGTGCGCGAGCTCACGCGGCGGCCCTTGGTAACCCGACTTCCCGCGCCGTATCCGTAGCGGCGCTTGCGGGGGAAGCGGATATACGCAAAGGAGTTCTATATGGGCAATCCCTCGAACCGCACCTCTATGCGCGGTCAACTCACGCTGCGCGGCGTCGTCATCGGCGTCCTTGGCTGCGTGATTATCACGGCAAGCTCGGCCTACACGGCCCTCAAGATGGGCGCCCTCCCCTGGCCGATCATTTTCGCTGCCGTCATCTCGTTGTTCTTCCTTAAGCTCATGGGCAATGCCAGCCTCAACGAGGCCAACGTTACCCACACCATCATGTCCGCGGGTGCCATGGTCGCCGGCGGCCTGGCGTTTACCATCCCGGGCGCCTGGATGCTGGGCTATGCCGACCAGATCAGCTGGCTCGACATGTTTATCGTGGCGATCGCCGGCACCATCTTGGGCCTTCTGGCAACGGCGCTCATCCACCGTCACTTTATCGTGGACGCCGCGCTGGAGTTTCCCACCGGCAACGCCGCAGCCCAGACCCTGCGTGCTACCGAGGCCGGCGGCAAGACCGGCAAGCAGCTCTTTGGCTCCATGGCCATCGCAGGCATCTATAGCGTGCTGCGCGACGCCCTGGGCGTGGTGCCCAGCATGCTGTGCACGCTCAATATCCCCGGCGTGACCTTTGCCATCTACAACTCGCCCATGTTGCTGTCCATCGGCTTTTTGGTGGGCTTTGCCCCCGTCGCCTTCTGGTTTGCCGGCGCGCTGCTGGGCAACTTTGGCATTATCGTCGGCGGCACCGCTGCCGGCCTGTTCGATATTGTGACCGCGCAGGGTATCGTCAAGTCCTTAGGTATGGGCCTTATGATGGGCTTTGGCGTCGCCGTCGTCCTTAAAGACATCCTGCCGCAGGTCGCCGGTATCGTCCGCGGTCTTGCCGCCGACAGCTCCACCGACACCGACGAGCAGTCGCTCATCTCGGGCTCGCTTAAGCTCGACGCCGGCATCATCGGCCTGGGTACCGCCTCCATCGCCGTGATCATCGCCGTCGCGCTCGACCTGGGTGCCGTCCCAGCCGTCATCGTCACGCTGTTCACCTTTGTCACCACCATCATGAGTGCGCAGAGCTGCGGCCAGACGGGTATCGACCCCATGGAGATCTTTGGCCTCATCGTCATGCTCATCGTAGCGGCCTTCGCGCAGCTTGCGCAGGTCAAGCTGTTCTTTATCGCCGGCATCGTGGCCGTGGCGTGCGGCCTTGCGGGCGACGTCATGAACGACTTTAAGGCCGGCGCCGTGCTGGGCACCAACCCGCGCGCACAGTGGATCGGCCAGGCCATCGGCGGCATCGTGGGCGCACTGGTCGCTGCCGCCGTCATGGTCGCGCTCGTCACCGCCTATGGTCCGGACGCCTTTGGTCCCGACAAGAGCTTTGTGGCCGCGCAGGCAAGCGTAGTCGCCACCATGGTCTCGGGCATCCCGAGCGTGCCGTGGTTCGCAGGCGGTTTTATCGCCGGCATCGTCATGTATTGGCTCGGCATTCCGGCCATGATGATCGGTCTGGGCGTGTACCTGCCGTTCTACATGTCGCTCACGGCCTTCTTGGGCTCCTGCGTCAAGCTCGCCTACGACAAGTGGGCAGCCCACCGCGACGCCGGTTCCGGTCTTTCGGGCAAAGAGAAGGCTTCCAAGGATGCTGCCTTCCAGGAGCAGGGCCTGGTCGTCGCCAGCGGCCTGTTGGGAGGCGAGTCTGTCGTTGGCGTTATCCTGGCGTTTGTCTCCGTCGGCCTGAGTCTGCTGGGCTAAACCCAACAACAACGTACCCGTACAGAGCGCGGGGCCGGAGACCATCCGGCCCCGCGCTCTGTATCTGTCGAAACACTCGGCCGCAACCGCATTTGACGTCCCCCTTACCTGCTCGTCTAAGTTTCACGTCAAGATGACCGCCCCGCCCGCCACGGTGTAGAGTACATGCTGCGAGCGCACCCGCGTTCCTGCGGCAATACGAGGTGGACATGGAACTCGACAAACAACAGATCAAGCGACTACGCAAACGCCATCACCGGCGCCACGGCATTCGACCTGCCCATAGTGAGGCCCTGGAGAACACCGGCCGCTTCCTAAAGCGCGCATTCAACATTCGCGAGGGTCGCGCACCCTATCACGTGATTCGCAAGCGCTTTGTAAACGGGGCGCGGCTGACCGGCTCGCACTTATGCATCCTCATCATCGCCATGCTCATCGCGAGCATCGGCCTCGATATCGACTCGGACATTGCCATCGTGGGCGCCATGCTCATCTGCCCACTCATGGGGTCGGTCCTTGCCATGGCATATGGCATCGCCACGCTCGACCGCGAGATTGCCGTCGAGGCCGTCGCCGGCCTCGCGCTACAGATGGCCTTTTGTCTGATCACGTCCACGCTGTATTTTAAGCTCTCGCCCCTTGGCACCACCACGGCCGCCATCATCGACAACTCGACGCCCACTGTGTGGGACCTTGCCGTCGCGCTCGCGGGCGGCTTTGCGGGCGGGCTGGGCAACTCGCGTGACCAGGAACCTGCCACGCTTATCGCCGGCGTGGCCGTGGCGACCGCGCTCATGCCGCCCCTGTGCGCGGCGGGCTATGGCATCGCCACTGCAAGCGGGTCACTGTTTCTCTCGGCGCTTTATGAGTTTGGCGTCAACGTGGTCTTTATCGCACTGGCTGCCGAAGCCGTGCTGCTTCTTTTGCGCGTGCCGCTCAAGCGCGACCTGAACGGCGACGGTATTGTGACTGCTGAAGAAAACGCCGAGGTCAACGAGCTATCGCGCAAGGTGCGCCGCCGCATCATCGTGGGCACGGCGATCTTTGCCATCCCCTGCATTATTATGACGGCGGGGTCTATTGGCTCGGCGCAGGCCGGCGTGCAAGACGGCTACGGCGTCACTGAAACCACGCGCGAACTTGCCGCGGTGCTGCCGGGCTTTAAGGATTACACCGTCGCCGTCGAGACCTCGGCTACCGAGGGCGACAAGGAGGGCGTTGTCGAGCGCCAGACTGTCGCTCGCGTAACGACAAGCGAGACGCTCGGGGCGCACGACCGCCGTGTTGCCCGCAAGCTCATCGACCTCAACGTACCCGAACTCGATCGCGTGGAGTTTGACGTGAAGTGATGCGGAACGTGAGGTAGGCCCGGTACGAGCGCGCGCAGCCGCGGGGCACAGGCACAGCCAAGCGCAGCGCTACAGCTCGTACTTGTACACGCGGTAGATGTACTTCTCGGCTTCCATCTCGTACGTGGCAATGGGCAGTCCATAGCGATCGTACTCGGCAAAGGTCTTGGCTATGCCCGATGCCACGAGCATGCTATTCGAATCGCCGACGCGCTGCGCACTACTTACGTAACCTGAGAACGGCACTGCGATCTGGTCCACAAGCTCGTAGGTGCGCGCGGTCTCGTCCACCGTAAAAATGCGCCCAAACGAATGCGTTCCCTTGCTGTAGTCGGTCACTACCGCAGCGCCCAGCTGGCCCCAGTCGAACTTGGGATAGCTCTCGGCAGCACCAAAGTTGTTGTCGTATAGCAGCACCTGGTAGCGACCAGTCGCGGTCGTCTCGTCGTTTGGCAGATAGGTCACACTATGCTGGCCTGCGTTGAGCGAAAAATCGCCTTGAGCCTGCAGCAACTTGTCCTCAAAGCCCGAGCCGGCCCAAAACTCTGGCGGGCCCATAAGCCAATCGACCGTAGGCGTACCGTAGATATCCGTGAGCTTGATGACCGTTGAGGTCTCGCGCGAGCTGAGCAAAACGGTGCCGCCGCCGAGCCACTGGATCGTGTTGATGTGAATCCAATCCAGGTCGCCGTCCGAGGCAACCTTGGCACTTGCCTTGAGGTCGGGGAATATATCGCCCAGGTCCACGACGAGAGAGACGTCACCTGTTGTTATGTCGACCTTAATGATGAGGTCCTCTACATTAACGCGATCGTCCTTATCTTTTTTGGCAGCCGCGCGATCGACGTCCAAATCGGCTTCGGAGCCGGCGTGACTCGCCAGCACCAGCAGGTTGCCATCGTCATCGAAAGCGTAGTCGTGGTGTAGCTCGTAGTCGCCCGTGCTCCAGACGTTTACCACCTGGCCGATGGCGTTGATCTGGGCCATCTTGGTAGTCGAGACGCTCATGATCATGCTGCCGTCGCCCGGGAACAGCAGGCGGTGGCTGCGGTAGCCGACAATCGGCACCTCGCCGCGAATCTGGCCGTCGTTGTCGTAGAGGTACATAAAGTCGAGCTTGGACGAGTCGTTGCCCAGAATAGTAAAGAGACCATCGGCAAGCGGCGTATTGGACTCCCCCGACGTGACGGCAAGCTGCTCTTCTTCCTCGCCTTTGAGAGCCGGCGTCTTGACCGTGAACGTCGAGGTGCGGCTGATACCATCTTGTGCCGTGCAAGTGATGGTTACCGTGTTTTTGTGGTTGGGAATGAGGCCGATGACCTTGAACTCGTGTTCCGTGGCCGGCGCGTCGCCGCCGTGGGGCGTATGGGAAAACGCGGCGACCTTGGGCGTGTCACCAGTCTTTTTGCGACCGGCGACCTTGTAGGAGACGGTTACGGAATCCGTTGTCGCAAAGCGAACGTAGCAGCTCAGGGTATCGGTGCCAAAGGGGTCCTGCGCGATAAACGGAGTGGTCTCGTTGTAGCCGCCGTCAGCGTACTCGGCATCGAGCCGCTCCTTGATGGCCGCCTGCTTCTCGACGTCGTAGGTCGCGACAATCTGCTTGTGGAGTTTCTTTTGCTCGTCAGTGAGCTCGTTGCTCGCAGTAGATGCGGCGCCCGTGCCGGCTCCGCCGACCGAGCAGCCCATGAGCCCTGTCCCGGCAAGCGCCAGCGCGCCCGCCGCACCCGCAAGAGCCGCTCGACGCGAAAGCAGTCTGCTGTCCTTGTCACTCAATTCCATATCGTTACCGTCTTTGAATACCATTGTTGTTCCCTCATATACCACGGCGTTTGCCCATCCCTGTCTAATTTTGACTCGCAGTTTAACAAACGCCCCTTAATGCAAGTTTAAGCTTGTAGCGATACGGAAACGCGGGGCGCGAAGGGAATCCGCAACCCTTCCGCTCCCAACTGATCAATCGGAGCGGCCGCGATGGTGCTCGATCCAGTCCGCGGCAAAGTCGACAAGTTCGCGTTGGCGCATAAAGCGGATTGTCCCGTTGCCGAGCGGCGCTGCGGCGCACTGACACTGCAAATGATATGTTTCTCAATGTTGCCGAGGAATCTTTTTAGTACTTGAAGAAGCCCTCGCCCGAGCTTTCGCCCAGCTTGCCTTCGTCGAGCATCTGCTTGAGGACGGATGCCATGGCCTTAAAGTTGTAGGGCATCATCATCTTTTTGAGCAGCGGGCTCACCAAGCCCGGCACCTTCTGATACTGCATGACGATGTTATAGGCCGTCTGGATGCCCACGGTGTCGAACACGCGGAACGGGCCCTTGGGCGCGCCAGTGCCGCGCGTCCATGCGAGGTCGATGCTCTTGGGGTCGCTGACGCCCGAGACGTACAGATCAAGGCCCGAAAGCAGCCACGGCACCAGCATGGAATTGAGCAGATAGCCGTTCTTTTCCTTGTTGACGGGCAGGGCAAGCATACGGATGTCGCTGGCAAAGTCGACGAGCTCATCGAAATAGCGCTTGTCGGTCTGGTCCTGAGCCATGACCTCGGTCATGTTGTTCTTCCAGATGGAGTTGGCAAAGTGCAGCGACAGGTACTTCTCGGGGCGGCCAGTGTACTTGGCAAAGGTGCTCGGCAGCAGCGTGGAGGAGTTCGTCACGACAACGGTCTTTTGCGGGAGAACCGGGGCGAGCTTCTTGTAGAAGTCGATCTTTGCCTGGGTGTCCTCGGCCATCGACTCGATAACCAGATCGGCGTCGGCCACTGCCTTGGCAAGATCGAGCTCTAGCTTGAGTGTGGAGTAGGCACGCTCGACGGCGGCGAGCGCCGCCTCCTTATCGAAGGGCTGGTCGCTATCGGCGATACCGGCACACCACTCGCCCGTGCCGTCCGCCATGCCCTCGATAGCCGCGATGTACTCCTCGCGCACATGATCGATCTTGGGCTGAGTGCGGCCGATGCTGCCCTCGCTGCGCAGCCAGATCGTCACATCGAAGCCGCAGTAGGCAGCCTGAAAGGCAATCTGGCTTCCCAACACGCCGCCACCGGCAACACAAACGGTCTTGTAGCTCATAGGAACAGTCCTCTCTTACGTAATTCCATGGATGTGTATTTATTCAACCGTAAGGATGACGCGCGCTAGAGGTGGGTTCCATAAACGGACGGTATTTTGCGGCGAACGGCTACATATGTTCATTATCTCAGGGTTCCAAGGGCGATTTTTGGTGCCACTGACACGTAGCTTTCGGAAGAGGTGATAGTTGGGGCGTTTACGCAGCATACGTCCAGCAAAAACGGGTGGTAGCCGATACGGCTACCACCCGTTTGTCTCATATCTAGCACATAGCAGGCCAACTACTTCTTAATGCCACGTCCCAGACGCTTGGCGACCGATGCAACGGCCTCCTCGCTGACCGAGCCACAGCTCACGCAGCCATCATGGGCATGCATCTGGCCGGTGACCTCGTCCATCGCGAGCGGCGCCACCTTCTCGAGCTTAAAGCCCTTACCGGCGCGCATGTTTTCCTTGGCCACGCTGATCATGAGCTTAATGCGGTTGAGCTGGTTGACCTCGGACGCGCCGGGGTCGTAGTCCACTGCGACAATGTTGCTCTCGGGGTGCCGACGGCGCAGCTCCTTGATCACGGCCTTGCCCACCACGTGGTTAGGCAGGCACGCAAAGGGCTGCGTGCAGATGATGTTGGGCGCGCCATGGTCAATCAGGTCGAGCATCTCGGCCGTGAGCAGCCAGCCTTCACCCATGTTGTTGCACACCGAAAGCACCGTACGGGCCTTGTCCGCCATGGTGCCGATGCGCTCGGGCGCCTCAAAGCGGCGGGACATTTGGAGCAGCTCCTCCACCGGCGTACGCATCCAGTCCACGAGCTTGATGAGCGCCTGCATACCAGCGCGCGTGGTTGCAGAGCTTCCGAGCTCATCCTTCTGCAGCTCGGCGTTGCTCATGGAGTACAGGAAGAAGTCCAGCAGGCCCGGCACCACGGCCTCGCAGCCCTCGCGCTCGATAACGTCGACCACGTGGTTGTTGGCTGTGGGGTGGAACTTGACCAAGATCTCGCCGACCACGCCCACGCGCGGCTTGGTGCCCTCGCCCACGAGCGGCATGGTGTCGAACGCGCGGATGGCCTCGCGGCACAGCTTGGTGTAGTTGTGGCGGTTGAACTTGGGCGCCAGCTTGCGGGCGCGCGCCATGTACTCCTCGTAGAGTGCGTTGGCGGCACCGGGCGTAGCCTCGTATGGACGACAGCGATAAAGCATCTGCATCATCACGTCGCCAAAGAGCACCGCGTAGACTGCCTGCTTAAGCAGCGCCGGCGTAATCTTAAAGCCGGGGTTGTCCTCACCGAGCGCCACCGCCGAAAGCGAGATCACCGGAATCTCGGGGTGGCCGCTCTCGCGCAGGGCCTTGCGGATGAGTGCGATGTAATTGGTGGCACGGCAGCCGCCGCCGGTCTGGCTGATAACCACGGCCGTCTTGGACAGGTCGTACCGGCCGCTCTCGATGGCCTCCATAATCTGGCCGGTCACCAAAATGGACGGATAGCAAATGTCATTGTTCACATAGCGCAGGCCGGCCTCGACGGCGTCGTGATCGGTCGAGGGCAGCAGCTCCAAGTTGTAGCCGGCACCGCGGAACACCTCTTTGACCAGGTCAAAGTGGATCGGCGCCATCTGCGGGCACAGGATGGTGTAGCCCTCCTCGCGCATCTGCTCGGTAAAGGGCACCTTGGGCCACGCGGTCGATGCACTCTCGCGCTGAGCCTCGAACGTGTACTTGCGGCTCGCGAATGCGGGGGCATCCGTGGAGGGAGCCACCGGCGCGGCATCGCCCTGCTCGTAGGTCTCGCCCGCGGCCGCGGCCTCGGCCAAGCGCTCGGCCTCCTGGTCCTTAAGCGCGGCCATGAGCGAGCGGATGCGGATGCGCGCGGCGCCCAGGTTGGACACCTCGTCGATCTTGAGCACGGTGTAGATCTTGCCGCTGGCCTCCAGAATCTCCTGCACCTGATCGGTAGTCAGAGCGTCCAGGCCGCAGCCGAAAGAGTTGAGCTGGATCAGGTCCAGGTCGTTGCGCATCGTCACAAAACGGGCGACGGCGTACAGGCGGCTGTGGTACATCCACTGGTCGACGACGCGGATGGGACGCTCGGGCTTCACCAGGTGCGCAAGCGAATCCTCGGTAAAGACCGCAAAGCCAAAGCTCGAGATAAGCTCGGGCAGGGCGTGGTTGATCTCGGGGTCGTTGTGGTAGGGGCGACCGGCGAGCACGATGCCGTGACCGCCATGGTCCTCGACCCACTTAAGGGCCTCCTCGCCCATGGTCTGGATGTCCTCGTGGAAGCGTGCATCGGCCTCAAAGGCAGCGTTGACGGCGGCATCGACCTCGGAGCGCGTGATCTTGGGACCGCGCACGCGACCGCGACCGGCTTGCGAATCGGCCACGCGGTCGACGGCAAGCACCTGGTACAAGCGGCGCTTGAGCTCGGTCTTGTCGTGATAGGGCACAAACGGGTACAGGAACTCGATATTCTGCTCACGAATCTCGTCGATATTGAGTGCCAGCGCCGTGGGGTAGCTCATGACGATGGGGCAGTTATAGCAATTGCCGGCCGTCGGATCCTCCTTGCGCTCCCAGCGCACGCACGGCATCCAGATAAAGTCGACATCGCGGTCGATAAGGTTCATCACGTGGCCGTGGCTCATCTTGGCCGGATAGCACACGCTCTCGGACGGCATGGACTCGATGCCCGCCTGGTAGGTCTTCTTGCTCGACTGGTCGGACAGCTGCACGCTAAAGCCCAAGCGCGTAAAGAACGCGTGCCAGAAGGGGTAGTTCTCGTACATGTTGAGTGCGCGCGGGATACCCACGGTGCCGCGCGGGGCCTCGTCGGGGCTCAGCACCTCGCGATTAAAGAGCAACTCGTTTTTCTTTTTGAAGAGGTTAGGGGCCTCGGTTTTTTGCTTTTTGTGGCCGGCGCCCTTCTCGCAGCGGTTGCCGGTAATGAAGCGCCTGCCGCCGCCAAAGTCGTTGACGGTGAGCTGGCAGTTGTTGGAGCAACGGCCGCAGCGGACGTGCTTTTGCGTCACAGTGAGGTGCGCGATGTCCTCGGCCGAAAGGATGGTCGAGGTGCCGTCGGCGCCAGCGCGATCGCGGGCGAGCAAGGCCGCACCATAGGCGCCCATGCAGCCGGCGATGTCGGGACGCACGGCGTGAACGCCGGTGAGCTGCTCAAACGCGCGCAGCGTGGCATCGGACATAAAGGTGCCGCCCTGGACGATCACCTGGCTTCCGATCTCCTTGGGATCGCGCAGCTTAATGACCTTGAACAGGGCATTCTTAATGACGGAATAGGACAGACCGGCCGCGATGTCGCCCACCGTGGCGCCTTCCTTTTGCGCCTGCTTAACACGCGAATTCATAAAGACCGTGCAGCGACTGCCCAGGTCCACCGGAGCCTTGGCATGGATGGCTGCGTCGGCGAACGCGCGCACGTCCATGTTCATAGAGACGGCGAAGCTCTCGATAAAGCTACCGCAGCCCGACGAGCAGGCCTCGTTGAGCATGATGTGCTCGATGACGCCGTCCTTTACGCGCAGGCACTTCATGTCCTGGCCGCCGATGTCCAGGATAAACTCGACGCCGGGCAGGAACGCCTTGGCGCCGCGTAGGTGCGCGACGGTCTCGATCTCGCCGGAATCGGCCTTGAGGGCCTCGATGAGCAGCGCCTCGCCGTAACCCGTGGTGGTCACGTGGCCGATGGTGCAGCCGGCGGGGATGTGGTTGTAGAAATCGGCCATGATGACCTTGGCCGTACCCAGGATGTCACCGTTGTTGTTGCCGTACCAGGTATGCAGCAACTGGCCGTCCTCGCCCACAAGCGCGGCCTTCATGGTGGTGGAACCGGCGTCGATACCGATGAACACGCGACCGGTGTAGCCTTCGAGCTTGCCCTTGGGGACGACCTCGGTGTCGTGGCGGGTCTTGAACTCGGCAAAGTCCTCGTCGGTGGCAAAGAGCGGATCCAGACGCTCGACCTCGGCGCCCTGTGTGTCACCCAGGGCATCGATGGCCTCGATGAGCTGCGGGAACGTGCTGAGCTTATTGGACTCGTGCGCCATGGCGGCACCGCTCGCCACAAACAGGTGAGCATTTTGGGGCACGATGCGGTGCTCCTCGTCCAGGTTGAGCGTGAGGTAGAAGCGATGGCGCAGCTCGGAGAGATACTGCAGCGGGCCGCCCAGGAAGGCGACGTTACCGCGGATGGGACGGCCGCACGCCAGGCCTGAGATGGTCTGGGTCACGACAGCCTGGAAGATGGAGGCGGCCACGTCCTCGGGGCGGGCGCCCTCGTTGAGCAGCGGCTGGACGTCGGTCTTGGCAAAAACGCCGCAGCGGCTGGCGATGGGATAGATGGTGGTGGCGTTGGCCGCGAGTTCGTTAAGGCCGCTGGCGTCGGTGTGCAGCAGGGTTGCCATCTGGTCGATGAACGCACCCGTGCCACCGGCACAGGTGCCGTTCATGCGCTGCTCGATGCCGTTATCGAAGTAGATGATCTTGGCGTCCTCGCCGCCCAGCTCGATGGCGACATCGGTGGCCGGGATGAGGGTCTCGACGGCGCGCTTGCTGGCGATGACCTCTTGGACAAACTCCAGGTCGAGCCACTGGGACAGCAGCAGGCCGCCCGAGCCGGTAATGGCGCAGGTCATCTGGGCCGTCGGCAGCACGGCCGCAGCACCCTCGAACAGGTCGCGGGCGCAGGCGCGGACGTCGGTGTGGTGGCGCTGGTACTTGGCGTAGACGATCTGGTTGTCGTCGTTGAGCACGGCGAGCTTGACGGTGGTGGAGCCCACATCGATGCCCAGGTGCAGGTTGCCGTGGGCGGCCTCGGGGTTGAAGATTGCGCCTTCGGGGGCGTGGGCGGCGGCTGCGGGCTCGGCGGCGGTGGCGGGCTCGCTAGCGACGGACGTCTCCCCTACCGAGTTCTTGGCATCGGCAACTGCCTCGGCAACTTTCTCGGCAGCCGCGGTCGCGGCCTTCTGCGCGGCGTCCACCACGGTGGGCGCGGCCTCACGCGCGGCAGCGACCATACGGTCCTTGATGCCCTCGACGAGTTTGCTCATTGTCTCTCCTCTTAGTTGTTGGACTCGACGGTTGCGGGGGTGTCGGCCGCGTCCTCGAGCTGCAAGTTCAATAGCTTCATGCCGTACTCCGGCACGTTGATATCGATGGGTTGGCCATACAGGTCACCAGGGCGCACAAAAGCGAGCACCGTCATCATGCGCGCCATGGCCTCGGGCGATTCGGTGAGCCCACGCTCAAACCAGCGCTGAATCATGCCGACCTCGGCACTCACGACGTAGGTGACGTAGTAGTCAAAGAACGTGCCCAGCGCCAGGCCCAAAATGCCCGTCTGTGCACGCGGCACCACAGCCTCACGCGCGGTGTCGATAATCCTTTTAATGAAGGCCTGGTCGCCGCCCGGACCCAGCAGCGCACCGATTAAGTCGCGGTTGGCCGCAAGATAACGCAGCAGCTCAACCGAACCGGGCGCCGGCTCGAGCTCATCGATGTTGTGATAAAGATCGGGCAGCCGAGCTGCGGTGATGAGCTCAATACGCTCACGGATCTCAGCCAGCAAGCCGTCCTCGATTTGATTGATAAAGTCGGGGATATCGCGGTAATGCGAATAGAACGTACGGCGCGTAAGGCCGGCGCGCTCGGTGAGCGACGCGACGTTAATGCGCGAAAGATCGCCGCTTTCGGCTAGTTCGCTGGCAAGTGCCTGGCGAAGGGCACGCTGCGAGCGAAGGGACCGGCGATCGCATTTCTCGAGCTGGGACAAGCGTCCTCCTTGTTACTCAGCCTGTGCGCTATTGCACAGTGCGAGTATTATTGCACACCGTGTGCATCAACACGTAAAGGCAATATTTGGATGCGACGAAGGGGCAGTCCCTTTGCCACATCGAGCCGCTGCTTGGTCCCGTTAATGGGACCAACAATCGCCACGCCCGTTTCATCATGCCGGTAATGATCGATAAGGAGGCCGACATGAACAATCAGGCATGCGATGGCATCACCGATGCCGGCAAGGACCTCGTCCTCAGCTGCATCAAGAGCCAAGAGCTGCGCGACCACATGCGTAAATACCTATACTGGCCAGCGCCAATTATCGCCGGCTCTCTTAAGACGCTTGATGAAAAGCGCACCATGCTCGAGCAACTCCGCAAGGAGGTTTCGCCGGAGCTGACCGAAGATGTCGATTCGCATCTTGCCCAACTTAACAGCGCGCTTGAAATGCTCGACAACATCGAGCGCGGCCGCGGAATCCTCCTGTTGCACGTCATGGTCTACAACGAGGAGGAACGCGACGCCGACGCCCTCGACGGTCCCTTCCCCACCGCATCCTGGGAAGCCGCGCAAACGCTCATGAAGCGCTACATCGAAGAGTATCCTGAAGACGACTGGCCCGAATCGTACTGGAAGATCGACCTATACACCTCAGAAGACCTGCACGAACATCAAACGGCGCAGCCCTCCCTGGCGTTTGCGGCAACCAAGGATGGCGAGCTTATATTTCTCCGCGATCAGCGCAATAACCGCACTCGCAAATCGTATGTCGAAAGCGCCTGGCGAAACGATAGCAGACGGTTCTGCGACAGCAACGAGCCCATCTACACGCCGTGGGTACCGGGCGACATCCTCAAAATCGACGGTCGCCCCTTCGACCACGGGCCTCGCTTTGCCATTGTGCTCGAAAACGACTACGAGCACACGCTCCGGGGACAGATTTGGTGCGCAGGGCCTAGCAAAGATCACGGCGTTAAGGAGGGTTCGCTTTCATCCGGCACCTACCGCGACAGTCTCTTGGACCCCTTCATCCCCTCCGCCCTCTACACCGCCGAGCGCTATACCGGCGACTTGCCGGACGACTGCGCCTTTATGCTCGAGCTCTCGCAAAAGTTGCACGATAATCCCGACTACGGCAAACAATGGTCCGAGGGTTCCGTCGGACATGACTGCCTTCAGCCGTATCGCAAGCCCGCCAACCAAAGCGAGCTGGATATTCGTTCGGACATCTTTGAGTTTTTGGACTCGCGCAGCATTAAGGAGCATCTTCAACGAATCAACTACGAGCTCACCACACCCGTAGCGGCTTTCATTGTCAATTGCTCGCATAAAGCGACGCTGCAGCAAAAGCTCGAAGGCTGGCAAAAGATCATCGACAATATGCCCAATTGCACTATGAGCCGCAGAAATGACACGGTCAACGTCCCGGACTTCCATGCCTTTCTGCGCAATGTCATCAGGCAGGAGCAAAGAAAGCTCGCACACTTTAAAAGGACGGACGGTCAAAGCCTGTACTTCTTTGAGGACTACTCGTGGGACCGGCGCGGGCAGGGCGGCTATCTTTACGGCCCGTACAGCAGTTATCAAAAGTGCTTCGATGCCATCTGGAAAGAGCTCGACGGTGACGACCCCAAAGCCATCAGGATCACTCGTCGTCCCATCGACCCAGAAGAAGACCACTATGCCGACGACATGGTCTTACTCAATGCGAACGGCGAAGTAATGTCTTGCGATTACCGCAACAAAAGCGAGTGGGACGAGGCGGGCACCGCCAGCGATTTCGAGGACATGTGGTTTGATATCCCGACGCCTTTCCATGCCGGAGACATCGTCTGCAACCTCCAACGCCCCGACAAGCCGATGGTGCTGTTTGACCTGCAAACTTGGGGATCCGAACGAGTCGACAAAGAGCTGGCCTCCTCCGTCTACAAAGAGCGCCTCGTTCAAAAGGCCGACAAGCTATTGCGCTGGCACCGATATGACGGCGACACCAGCGACATGTACGCCTACGGCTGCCAAGTCTCATCCGCCTTGCATTTCCCCTTCTACATTGGGGAGCCTGAGGGCTTTCTTTTGGACATCGACTATTACCGCAAGCCACTCAAGTCAGAGGAGCGAATCCTTTACGGCGTCAGGGCATATGTCAAAGGCGACCTGGCGGTTGATTCGCTCGCCGCAATGGCCAGCGCATGCGAGCTACAGGCGCTGGCGGAGAAAAAGGCGCGTGGCTTCGAGGATGCAGACGGTTGGCTCAAGGACCGCTACCCGGAGCTGTTCGATGCGACGGCCGATCCCTTCTTAGAGGGAGGTTGCACCAGTTACGCTTAGTTTTTGAAACGCCACTACCGATTGTCCTTTCAGTACGCGCACACTCATGTACCAGTGCGTTTCCAAAAGTATGTTTGACGCGAGATTCATATCAGACCCGTTAATGGGATCACAAAGCACAGCCTCTGATGGATGCTAACGGCAACGACCGAATTGGAGGTTGCTATGGACAGCCAAGCAGATACCGTGATCACCGATGCCGGCAGGGAGCTCGTTTGCAGTTGCATCAAGGACGATGAGCTGCGTGCTCATATGTTCAAACACATGGGAATGGCAGATGGCTCCCTCTGTAAAACCATCGGCGGCTCCCTCAAGACGCTCGACGAAAAACGGACCATGCTCGAGCAGCTTCGCAAAGAGGTCTCATCGGATTACGCCGAGACGATCGACTCCGACCTCGAACAACTCGACACTGCACTCGATATGCTTTACAACGTTGACCGTGACCGCGGTATCTTGCTGGTCTCCGGCATGTTTTACAGTGAAGACGAGCGCGGGCACGACACCTTTGATGGCCCCTTCCCCGTTGCCTCTTGGGATGCCGCTCAAACCCTTATGAAGCAATACGTCGATGACGACCCCGATGAAGATTGGTCCGAATCATTCTGGCAGATTAAGCTCTATACCGCCGAAGACTTACACGACCGCCCACGCACTCAAGCCTCGCTGATATTCGCCGCAACCATGGCTGGCGATTTGGTCTTTTTGAGCGACCGCCGGAATCAGCGGACTCCGCATCAAAGCATCAATCACTTGCCGTGGAACAATAGCAAGCACTTCTGCGCCAATGGTGAGGTCTTTTACACTCCCTGGGTCCCCGGCGACATCATCAAGATCGACGGTCGGCCCTTCGACCACGGCCCTCGTTTCGCCATCGTGCTCGAAGACGACTACGATAGTTCGTTCAAAGGCCAGGTTTGGTGCGCCTATCCGAGCAAAATCTACGGCGTTGAGGAAGGCAATCTCCGCTTGAGGGATTTCACGGACGGCTTCCTCGACGACTTCACACCCTCTGCGCTCTACACCGCCGAACGCTATATCGGCGACTTGCCCGATGATTGCTCCTTTATGCTCGAACTCTCGAAAAAGCTGCACGATGACCCCGGCTGTGGCAAACATTGGTCGGATGGATCGGTCGTACACGACTGCTTGCAGCCATATCGCACATCGGCCGGCGCCGGCGTCAACGCCATACGTTCGGACATTCTCGAGTTTCTCGACTCGCCCGATATCAGAGAGCATTTGGAAGGCATCGGCTACGAGCCCACCACGCCCGAGGCAGCGTTCATCGTCGACCATTCGAACGAGAAGACGCTGCAACAGAAGATCGAGGCCTGGCAAAAGATTCTCGAAAACATGCCCAATTGTGCGATGAGCAGGCGATACGGCACGTTCAATATCCCCAACTTCCATGTCTTTCTTCGCGACGTCATCAGATGGGAGCGCAAGAAAATCGTCCGGTTCAAACAGCCTGGCAAGCACATGTATTTCTTTGAGGACAAGACGGGAAGTCCCCCTGAGAGCGAGTGCAATTATGGCCCCTACACCAGCTACGAAAAATGTTTCGAGGCAATCTGGAATGTGCTTGAGGAGGAGAATCCTACCTCGGTTGAAGTAACACGCCGCCCGATCAATCCGGACGAAGACTACTATGCCGCCGACAGGCTCATGCTCAACGCAAAAGGCGAAATTATGGACTGCCAGCTGAGCTGCATCGACATGGAACGCGAGGGCGAAGACCCCACTTTCGCTTTTGAGTTGATGTGGTTTGACATCCCGACGCCATTCCATGCCGGCGACATCATCTGTTGTCACGGCGACCCTAGCGACCCCATACTGCTTCTCAATATGCAGACATGGACCACGCAGCGGGTCATAGATGAGCTTCCGCCTTCCACCTACAGGGAATGCGCCGCAAAAAAGGCCGACGACCTGCTCAGGCACCATCGGCAAAATGGCGATACGAGCGACATGTACGCCTACGGCTGTCAGATTGAATATCCCCTGGAGTACCCCGTCTATATCGGAGAGCCGAGTTGTTTTCTTCTCGATATGGAATACTGCCGTACCCCGCTCAAGCCGGAGGCGAGAATTCTGTACGGCGTGCGGGCATATCTCGACGGCAATCTGGGTCTTGACTCACTAATTGCGCTATCAAGTTTTTGCGAGCTGCAGGCGCTGGTCAAGAAAAAAGCCGAGCGGTTTGAAGGGGAAGACGGCGGACTCAAGATCCGCTATCCGGAGCTGTTCGATGATGCGATAACCCCGCCGGAGCGATTCGAAACAAAGAGGAGCTAACCATGGACATCTTGGATTTTGTGGACTCCCGGGACATTCGGGAGCATCTCCGCCGCATCAATTTTCAACCCAACACCATTGAGGCCGCCTATCTGGTTTGGTTTTCGAAGACCGCCTCGCTTGAGCAGAAGCGCGAAGCCTGGCAGGAGATCGTACACACCATGCCCAATTGTTCGCTGGAGGCAACCCTTGCCGGTCTTGGAAGGCCGGCCATCCCCGATTTCCATGCTTTTTTGCGCTGGACAATCGATTACAACAAGCGGTGCGTCGATGCGTTTACGAGTGGGACGGGCTACGTTTATCAGTATGAAGAGGAGATTGTGCCCGACGGGCAACTTTGTGGGGCCTTCGGCGCGCCATTCAGCTGTTATGAGAAATGTGCCGAGGCGTTGCGCGGTGATGATGAACTGGCGAGCCGTCCAGAGGCACGCGTACGCATCGCCCGGTACCCACTCGATGCCGACGAAGAACATCGCCGGGAAGATTGGCTCCTTGTGAACGGCAAAGGTGAGGCCCTTTCCGTTTATTGTCCTTCCGCCGGCCCCATTGAGAACGATTGGGGGATCGCGTTCGAGTTCATCTGGGTCGATATCCCCACGCCGTTCCACACCGGCGATATCGTCTGGACGCCGCAAGGCAGTGTCCGTGAGCCGTTCACGCTGTTCGATCTGCCCACGTGGGACCGGACAAAGCTCGAGGCAGAGCTTCGGCAGGCAGACCGTTCTGACGAATGGCTTGATCATGCGCAGCAGCGCCTCGAGCACTATCGCCATGCAGGGGATATCAGCAACATGCGTGCCACTGGCTGCTCGATTACCTACAACGAGACGTTTCCCCTCTACATCGGCGAGCCAGACCCGCTTTACCTGAATCTTGAGTACTATCGCAAACCACTCGAAGACGAGCAGCGAATTTTAATCGCCGCCCAGGCCTACCTGCGCGGCGACCTGTATGTCGACTCACTCATCGCGTTTATCGACACCATAAGGATGGAGTCCAAGGCAAAGCGCAACCTGAAAGAGCTACGTCTTGATCAGGCGCCGCTCAAGGAGAAGTACCCGCAGCTATTTGAATAAAGGTCGTCATGCCCGAATCCACAAGAAGTCGCACCAACAACTCGGAGACTATCGTGCACGAAGAAATAATCAACTTGATCGACTCTCCGGAGCTGCGAGAGCATTTGCTGCATAATCCGCAGCTCCTGAGCGGCGACCATTGCATGCAGATTGTCGGTGGAGCACCGGTTGAAATTACCCGCAAACGAGAGCTACTCAACAGACTGGCTGCTGGCGGGTGCAACTCGTCAGACGACACCCCTTACTGGCACTATCGGCAGATTTGCATCGACTACATCGATGACTGCATGAACGCGCTAAACGCTGTCGACGGAAACAGGAAGGTGCTGCTTATTAGCGAAATTAGCTTTGTCGACAACAAAGTGGGATCCGCCATCACGCATGGCCCCTTCCCCGTGGCATCCTGGCAGGCCGCCCTTGCGGCAATGAAGGCATACGCAAACAAGTGGAGCGAAATGACAGACTTATCGTCCTCATACTGGATGATCGAGCTGTTCAACCTTGCCAACGACCCGAGCTGTTCATATCCATACGACGGCTTTCTACAGCCAGACTACACTTACTACGCAAACGCCTCCGGCGAAATCCAGTACATCTGCAGGGAAGAAGAGGGCAAATGCGGCGAGGTGCTCGACTGCATTGTGGGTGGAATCTTTGGCCCGTGGTTCAAGGGGGCATATGTCGACCTGCCCACGCCGTACAGAAAGGGCGATATTCTTGAAATCGACTGCCGACCATGGGCGCCAGGACCTTGTTATTGCCTGGTAGCAAACTCGAAATTGGACTTCCTGTATCCCGATGGCAATGGGCAGATCAGATGCGGCTCTATCCCCTACGGCAGCTGCTTTGCCGGATGGGCGCATACGAACTTGATGCTGTCGCCTGTTTTCAGAGCGAAGAAAGTAACGCAGCCCTTGCCGGAAGCATACGCGGCTTTGCAAGCGGTCGAGCTGGACAGGATAGAAGGCTTGCTTGAAGAGTACGCCGACAACAAGGAGAACGAGCCAATTTGGCTGGATATATATCGGCATCGCGCATGTTGACGGAAGATACGAAAAGCCGCAACAACCCCCATTAGCTAGTCTTGCCCATATCTCAATTCGGCATTCGAATCCTCATGGACACGAAAGAGGCCGTGCCCACACCAGGCACGGCCCGAGAACGAGACTCAGAATATCTTTGGGCGAAGTGAAAGCATCTTGATCCGCCCAAGCTCTGCACATAATGTCGAACTTGGGCGGGACTTTTCCATTGTCAATCGTCGCTAAGCTTAGCGACGATTTATTTCATCGTCTCCTTTGCCTTGTCGAGACGACTGCCCTTGAAGAAGTACCAAATCATCAGGTCGACTTCATGGAAGCCAATATCTGGGGCGGAGCCGTTATTTGAACCAACCGTCTGGTTTTCCTGCTTTCGCCACTCATTGATACCGTCAACGATATGGCTGTAAAGATCAAGGTATCCCAGGTAGCCCCAAGCGACCTGGGCGTCAGCGTTTTCAACATCCTCATCGGGCGTGGCAACCAGTTTATTAATCGTACCTCTAATCCATGCATATCGGTTTCCATAGCGGCTCAATGGAGTGTCATTGTATTTTTTGCACCATTCGTTAAGCCACTCACCCTCATTGCTGCCGTAATCAATATAAGCATCCGCATAATAAGGAAGCATTGTGCCGACAACCGTGTCATAGATGCAGAAGTTGTCCGCATCATAGATATAAGAGTCATTCACCTCACGCCTGCTTAGATTACGACAACCATGGTGGCAAAACTTTGTTGCAAAGGAAAAATTGCTTCGATTGCACTTAAGGTCGCTAGGGTCCTCTTCCGGCAATAGTTTATAAGTCATATTTGTTGTAGCGCGCGCGATGCTGGCAACGAGATTCGCTCGGGACTCAAGGTCTTTTTCCAGCAGGCTAGACCCCAGTTCATTATTATTCGCATACTGGCTCACAAGATATGCGGCAGTTATAAGTGTTCCTCCAGTAAGCTCGGCTTCGCCCTCATCCCCCTTTTCACCACTACCGCCTTGCGAATCCTCTTTGATTTCGCAAAGCCGTTTGAGCTCGGCATTCATCTTGCCCATTAGCTCATCTTGGTCACCCTTTACCGTCACTGCAGCCAAATGCGTCGAATTCATTTTATTAGTAAAATAAACAGCCTCCCGGATGGCGCAGGCATCACCGTTCGAAGCATCCACATACTTATCGTGAATCGTGTCCTGATCAATCCATGTGTAATTCGAATCATTATTTACGAGACCGTTCACAAAGGCGATGTTCTTATCGCTAAAAACCGGAAAATCGTTCTGGTCTAAATCAAACTCGTAATACTTATCCGGATGAAGCGAAGCCTCAATGGAAGAAACGATTCGCCTAACATTCCGATCTTTACGCGTTGCCATTGGACGTTCCTTTCTGAATCTGACAGAAGCCCGCTCGTCTTTGCCCTCTATTTGATGGTAATTCTTAACCCACTTAAACGCATCTTCTTGGCTGTTGAGCGGTCACTTTCTGCTGGTAGACGCGCTGCTGGCCGAGCAGTTGTTATTGGCCCTGACCTCAGCCAAAGACTCGCGCGCAGGAAGATTCCGTGCCATCGAAACTTATGCGGGCCAGGGCGTCTGCATTGCAGTGGGTCTCGGCAAAAGCCGCATCGTTGCCGCCCTCTGCCGCAAAGCAGCCTGCCAGGATGGCGGATGTTGGGCTGAGCATGTTGCGCAGGTCGCGCAGGGCTGCATTCACGGGGCGATTGTCGTCGAGCATCTCGAGTCCGTCAATTACGACCACGACGTCCTTTAGCACCGCCCTATTCCACGCCTGGTCGCCGAGCAGCCAACTCGTTAAAAGGTCTATGGTCATGTTGTCTTCGGCAAAGATGCCCAAGTCGCGCTGCTTGAGGCGCATCGTTGCGCGGATTGCCTCAACCTGTTGTTCCTCAGGATCCTCTGACACCTTGTCATCCATCTCGGCACGAATAAGCCGGGCAACCGCATCCTCTTCACGCTCCCGCATCGGCACGTAAAGCACAGTGCACTGCTCGCTCAGGCATAAAACCGCATGCGCCAGTACGTTCGAAACGTCTTCATGCGCGCCGCCAATCACGCTAAGCTTGCCCAACCCAACGCCGCCACCTAGGGCATCATCGACCGACATACCGGTTTTCAACACACAAGGAGTTTCAAAAAGCGACGTCTCCATACGGCGATCGAGCCCAGAAACCAGTCGATTGCGAAACCCGCTGAGGTCAAAAACCTCGTCATCACGTTCTTTTCGATTCCCACTACGCTGATTCGTGGGCGTCGGCGGCATCACGCCTGATAGGCCCAGCATCTCGCCCAAACTCACAGAACGGCCAATTCGGTCGTCCCTGGAGTCCATCTTTAGCGTCATCGCAACCCTCCTAACGCCTACCACGCTTACCAGTAGCCTTAAAATTCCAAATCGGCTTGAGTCGGTGAATAACATCAACCGTCGGGTCCATGAGTCTCAGTACATCATCCGCAGGCTTATACGCTTCGGGCGACTCATCGAGCGTCGTCTCGCATGCACTCGGACAGTAGATGCCGGCATCGCGCATCTCGTTAACGAACGACCTGGTGTCGAGCGTTTGGAACGCTTTGGCGCGGCTCATCGCGCGACCCGTCCCGTGCGGCGCCGAACAGTTCCAGTCCTCGTTTCCCTTGCCGCGTGCAATAACGGCACCGTCGCGCATGTTGAACGGAATCAGCACCATCTCGCCCGCATGAGCGCTAATGGCGCCCTTGCGAATCATGCCGCCTTCCGAGATGTAGTTGTGCATGGTGGTAAAGCCGTCTCCGTCGAGTCGAATTCCCGTACGCTCAACAATCTGTGTGACAATCGCCTTGCGGTTCTGATTCGAGAAGCGTTGGCAGTTATGCATATTGACGAGATACTCGGCAGAAAGATCTCCCACGAGATACTTAAGCTCGTCGGGGATATCCGCCGTGCACGTCTTCTGCGCCAGCGCCTGATGATGCTCCGCCGTCTGCTTGCCCATGTTGCGCGAGCCGGTGTGCACGACCAGATATTGGCACCCATCCTCGTCCTCGTCGAGTTCAATGAAGTGATTGCCGCCGCCCAGCGTGCCCATGGAGCGCTCAACCTTGCGCTTGTCCTGAAGCCAATCGCGCGACTCCATGTTAAAGTCCGCGAGTACGCAGGCAGGATCGCGATGAAGGCTAAAGCCCGTGGGCACCGCGCGCTTCACATCGCGATTGAACTGAATGAGGTCGTCGCGCGCGATGGTTTCCGCAAGCGGCACGCAGTACATCCCGCATCCGATGTCGACCCCAACCAGGTTGGGAATCACCTTGTCGCCCAAGTTTGCCGTAAAGCCAATCACGCAGCCCTTGCCCTTATGGGCATCGGGCATAATGCGGATCTTGGCGCCTTCAAACGCCGGGCAGCTGGAAATCTCCTCGATCTGCTCCTTGGTTGAATCCTCAAGATTCTCGGCAAAGACTTTGATGTCTGCCATCGCATTTCTCCTGTTCTGATCCTTGTAAACCGGAACCGGCCCCAAGCCAATAGAGCGCATGTCACACCATCCAGCCAAACCGCCGATTTCCGTTTAACCACCTTTCGCCCTATTCGAGCTCTTATTGCTGCGAATACTACGGTCGCGCGGACTACAATGAGTCCCAATAACGGGTCTTGTTTTGTATCTCCGGTTGGTACCCTGCCGGCGAAAGGAGACAACGTGGCGAACAGACCAAATCAAAAGCTCAGGCTTCTGTTCCTGCTTAAAACCTTGATGGAAAAGACCGACAGCACGCACGGGCTCACAACGCAGCAGATTATCGAGGAGCTCGCCTATCACGACCTTGAGGCAGAGCGAAAGGCCATCTATCGCGACCTGCAAACGCTTCGCGACTTTGGGCTCAACATCAACCAGCGCGGTGGCAAGGAATGGGTGCTGGTCTCACGCCCGCTCGACCTGCAAGAGCTCATCATGCTTGTTGACGCCGTCCAGAGTTCGCCGTTTTTGACCGATGAGTTGACCGACCACCTCATCGGCAAGCTGCAGAGCCTCGCCAGCCTGGGCGAACGCGAGCTGATGCACAAGCGCGTCGATGTGCCTTCGCGCGTGAAGATGCAAAACTCAGATGCCCTGCTCAACATCGACTTGATTCAGCAGGCTATGCGCGAAAAACGCAAGATTCGGTTTCGTTACTTCCACTACGACGCCGCCAAGCAAAAGGCCCTTAATCATGACGGAAAGACCTACGAGCTCACACCTGTGCGCCTTATCTACTCCGACGAACTCTATTACATGATTGGATTTAGAGATAAATGGGCTAATGCCGGCTCGGGTCATCAGCCGTTCACGCCTTATCGCGTCGATCGCATGCTCGATGTGGCGGTGTCCGAAGAGTCCGCGACCAAAGACCCGCGTATCGCGGGCTATGTGCTCGAAGATCACGTTTCGCCGTCGTTTGGCGTTTACGCGGCCGACAAGACCACCGTCGTGCTGGAGCTCGACGACCGCGCGATGAACCCGCTCATCGACAAGTTTGGACTCGACGCCGTCGTGTTTGAGAACCAGGACGGGCGCCTGTTGGCGACCGTCAAAGCCCCGCTGTCGCCTCAGTTCTTTGGCTGGCTGCTGCAGCTCAGCACCTACATTAAAATCGTTCAGCCGCAAAGTGCCATCGACACATATCTCGACTATCTCGATAGTACGCGTGCGCTCTACCAGGAAGACAGGTAATACTGCCATGAACATGACCCCCGAACTCATCGCATCGCTTGACCGACTAAACCACGAACAGCGCGAGGCCGTCGAATGCCTAGATGGTCCGTTGCTCGTCATTGCCGGCCCCGGCACCGGCAAGACGCAGCTGTTGAGCCTGCGCGCGGCGAACATCCTAGCCAAGCGCGATGCCGCCCCGCGCAACATCCTCTGCCTCACCTATACCGAGGCGGGCGCGGAAGCCATGCGCAAACGTCTGATTGAGCTCATTGGACGCGACGCCTACGGCATCGAAGTCAGCACGTTTCACGGATTTGCAAGCAGCATCAGGTCGCGCTATCCCGAGTACTTCATGCGCCCTTCGACCGACACGCTTGTTACCAACCTGCACCAGCAAGAGATTTTTGATCGGCTGCTCAAATCGCTGCCTTTTGGTTCTCCGTTAGGTGGAGGGTCACCTGATATGCCCGCGCAAAACATCGGTAAGATGATCGGCTTTGTCTCCAAAATCAAACGCAGTGGCCTGGATTACGACACGCTGAGCGCCATCGCGCAGCAGAATATCGACGCCGCTGCCTGGCTCACCGAACATTCCGAGCTGCTTACGCTCGTCTGTGGAAGGGCAAGCGCCGCGTTGGCCGAACGCTTTGAGGAAGAGGTTGAGCGTGTCTGCGCCATGGCGCCTACATCGCTCACCCGCCCTATCGACTGTCCTGCCGGCACGTACGTGCCGTACATTCTTGAGTTGCGCGACACCGTTCGCCGCACCGAACTTATTGACGAGAAGGGAAAGTCGTCGGGATACACCAAGGTGCGCGATGTCTTCTTTGGAGGCAGCAACTCGCAGGGACGCACCTTTAAGATTGCGGAGCAGAGCGAGCGACTTAAGACCGCTTGCGACGTCGCGCGTCGCTACCAGAGCGAGCTCGACCAGCACCATCTCTACGATTACGACGACATGATCGGCGACTTTGTTAACGCTGTCGAGCACAACAACGCGTTGCGCCAAGTGCTCCAGGACACCTATAGCTACATTCAAGTCGACGAATTCCAGGACACCAATGGTGCCCAGATGCGCATCATCGAGCTGCTCTGCAACGGCGTTGATGCGCCCAATATCATGGCCGTCGGCGATGACGATCAAGCCATCATGCGTTTTCAGGGCGCCACAATCGAATGTGCTAACCAGTTTGCGGCCGAGTTCTCGCCCCGGAGCATCGTGCTCAAAACCAACTATCGCTCCACGCCCGCCATCGTTGAGCTTGGTCAAGCTATCGCACGGCAAATTGAATATCGCCTCAACGCCAGCTCGAATAAGTCAATCGAAGCCTTTAAGCCTCAAGGCGATCAGGTCAGCTTTAGCGAGAACGTCTACACCGGCAAAGCCGAGGAATACGCCGCCGTTGCCGCGAGCATTAGGCAGAGGATTGATGCTGGCTACCTCGATGACTGCGAAGATCCCAGCGAAGGAATTGCAGTCATCTCCGCCAAACACGCCGCATTGCGCTCGCTGATTCCCTTCCTCGTTAAGGAGAACGTGCCGTTTTCGTATCGCGAGCGGCAGAATCTCTTTGCCTCCGAGCGTATGCAGACGACTTTGGCACTGTTGCGTTGCGTTACCGCGCTTGCTCGCGGGAAGAAGGAGCTCGCCAGCAGCTATCTTCCGCAGATCATCTGTGCCACCGAGCTGGGCGGCGACCATCCATCGTCCGTGACGTTTGCGCTCAGCGCCAAGCGAGACCAGCATGGCGACTGGATGGCCGCCATGCGCGAGAGCAATATCGCCCGCGTCAAAGAGCTGCACGACGACCTTATGCAGTGGGCGGCCGAGGCCGGCGCCTCCCCGGTCAGAGCGTTGCTCTTTAAGATTGTCGAACGCAGCCTTGGCTATTATCAGGATCATAAAAAACAGGATCCGCTGGGTGCCGCCGAATTCAATGCCGGCATCCGCGCCCTACTCGCCTTTGCCGAGGGTGAAATGGGAGACGCGCGCCGTATGGGACGCGCGCTTCGCCTGCCCGATATTGTCGACAAGCTCGATGCCGCTCAAAAGTTTGGCGTGAGTATCGACGCATCGATCAACCTCGGCGCGCCGGGAGCTGTTCGCCTCACCAGCGCCCATAGCTCTAAGGGCCTGGAGTTCGACTGCGTCTACCTGCTCGATGCCGACGACTCCACTTGGCACAAAGGCGCCGGCGGCATGAGTTTGTACCCATCCAACCTGCTGATTCGTGATGAAAAGGACAACGACGACGCGCGTCGCCTGCTGTTTGTCGCCATCACGCGCGCTAAGCGACACCTCGAGCTGTACCGCGCCGGCGGGTTGGCTTTGCAGGAGCTCACGGGGCTTATCGACTCTTGCGAAGTTTCTGCTGAGACAGACCAGCTCAGCGTTGCAATCGAAACCGAGTGGCGCGACAACTACGTGTTTGATACGCCCGAGCTCCGCGCGCTTTTGGAACCTCATACCGACGTGAAGTTTCTTTCTGCCACAACGCTCAACAACTTTGTGACGTACGAGCCTGGATGCGCAAATAGTCTGCACTTCCCTGAAAAGCAGATTGTGCGCCTGCCCACGGCGCCCACGATCCAAACCGAATTCGGCACCATCGTTCACGCGATGTTCGAGGAGATCGTTAATAGAATGGCAGCCGATGGCGAGGCGGCGATTGAGACAATTGAGGCCGAGTATCGTCAGCAGATTTCGTGGCTCGATTTTGCCCCCGAGGACGTCCATCGCTATTCGGAGCGCTTCGAACGCATTTGTCGTGCATTCGTTCCCTGGCTTGTCGAGCACGTGCATGGCTATCGCTGCGTCACGGAGGCGAATATGCAGTGCCTGACCACCGAAGGAACTCCGCTCTTTGGTTTTCTCGACCTGCTCCTCGTTGACGATGCCACTAAAACGGTGCAGATCGTTGACTACAAGACTGGTTTTGGCAAAGAAGTCCCCACAGGCTACCATCGTCAGCTCAAGTTTTACAAACTGCTGGTCGAAGCGTCACCCGAGTTTTATGGCTACACCGTCACTTCCATGGGCGACTACTATGTAGAACCCGACAAGACAACGGGCGAGCTCCGCCCGCCGTTCGCGACAACCGCCAACGCCGACGACATTGCCGAGCTCGAACAACTCATCGATGCCGTATGGTCGCGCATTGAACACGGCGCTTGGGATACCAGCGCTTTTGAGCAGAGTGGTGCTTATGGACTGGCCGTTGAGGAACAAAAGGGCTGCCGCAAAAAAGCCGATAAAACCGAGGTCATGCAGCGCGCCTACGAGCACTGGCTAGTCGAGAACCCGGGAATGTGACAGAGGAACAGTCCCTTTGTCACATTATTCGATGACGGTGCGGGAGTTTTGCTTGCGCATGGTGGCGAGCATGTGTTTGGGGACGGCGTGGACCATGCAGCTGCCGATAGTCGCGCTCGCGGCGGCCTTGGCGGCATCGCTGCCGTTTTTGGTCGCGTAGCTGTGGCGGAAGCGCTTGAGCATGGCGATGTCGTTGCCGCCGTCGCCGTAAACCGCGACCTCGTCCTCGGCAATGCCGTAGTAGCCCGCCAACCAGGCCACGCTCTCACCCTTGTTGCACGCCACGTCCGTGATCTCAAACATCACCGGATCGAACGGCGCGTTGACCACGCGGTCCGAGCGCTCGGCCAAATACGCCTTAAGGTCGCGCTCCAGCTCGGGCGAGGTCACGCGACAATTGATCTTGCATACGTCATGGCGCAGGATGTCACCGATCGACTGGTCGAAATACTGTTCCTCGTGATACCCCCCACGTGCACGCATGCCGCGCATCACGATGCGCTTGATAGGACTGTCCTTTTTAAAGCCCGCCTGGTGCATCTCGAACGATCCGCTCGAGAACATGCCATCGGGCGTGGAGCAATCAAAGCAAATGCCCGGGAACTTCTTGAGCAGCTCCTCGGTAATCTGCGGGTCGATGGTCCAGGTCTTGAGCACCTCGCCATGGCTGTTGCGTACGATGGACCCATTGGAGCAGCAGGCGTCAAGCGCCAGGCCCGTAAAGCCATGCTCGCCGATCGGCAGCGTCGAGCGCCCGGTCGCGGGAACCACATGCAGGCCAGCCTCGGTCAGCTCGCGAATGGCACGGCGAATGGTCCCATCTGCCTCGTGTAGGGCGTTCAGCAGCGTTCCGTCTAAGTCACTCGCAAACATCTTGATCATGGGCATGCCTCTCTTTCGTCTGCACGATATTGTAGACGAGAACGGGCGCGGCGCAAGAGAGGCACGCCCGTCAGGCGAAAGATTGTCCTACACCGCGGCGGGGCCGTGTTCGCCGGTGCGGATGCGGATAACTTCCTCGACCGGCTCGACCCAGATCTTGCCGTCTCCAACGGCACCGGTGCGGGCGGCGTTGCAGATGATGTCGACAATTCCGTCGACATGCTCATCGGCGCAGATAAGGGTGAACTGCACCTTAGGGATCGTGTTGACAAGCAACTCGTTGCCGCGCACGTATTCCTTCCAGCCATGCTGCGCGCCGCAGCCCTGCACCTGGTTAATAGTCATGCCACGAACATCAGCAGCAAACAGCGCGTCCTTAAGAACCTCGAGCTTTTCCTGACGCACGATAGCCGTAATCTTCTTCATAGTGAATTCCTCTCAATAATCAACGTATCCCTTTACATGAGACGCGGGTTTCCCAGGTGCCGCAGATTGGGTTGAAAGAGGAGCGCCGCGTACTTTTGTACGCAAGCGACGGTTTGAAACCCAAGGTGCGGTGCCTGGGGAAGCCGCGCGACGGTTTGAGGGGCAAGGTCGGGTGCCTGGGAAAGCCGTGCTGCTAATCGAGTCCGGAGAACGAAGGATAAGCGCTCTCGCCGTGCTGACTCGCATCCAGGCCCAGCGCCTCGTCTGCCTCGTCCACGCGCAGGCTGCCGCGGAACAGCGCCTTGACCACCGCAGCGATCACCAAGTCGAGCGCCAGTACAAGAGCGACCGTCACCACAATGCCCAAGATCTGCGAGATGAGCAGCGACACGTCGCCCGTGTAGAACAGGCCGCCCTTACCGGTCCACGAGAGCTCCGGCACGCAGAACAGGCCCGTGAGCACGCCGCCCAAGATGCCGCCGATGCCGTGGCAGCCAAACGCGTCGAGCGCATCGTCGTAGCCAAACTTGGTCTTAAGATGGCTGATAGCCAGGTAGCAGACAGGCGATACGATCAGGCCCATGACCAGCGCCGCCCACGGCTCGACAAAGCCCGCACCCGGCGTGACCACCACAAGGCCCGCAACCAGACCGGTGCTGGCACCCACCAGCGTGGGGCGACCGGTGCGCACGCGCTCAACGGCAAGCCACGAGACCATGCCCGCCGCGCTGGCCGTCACGGTGTTGAGGATGGCGAGCGCCGCCACGGCGTCGGCCTTAAACTCGCTGCCGCCGTTAAAGCCAAACCAGCCAAACCAAAGCAGGCCGGCGCCCAGCGCCACAAACGGCACGTTATGCGGGCGGTAGCTCACCATGCCAAAGCCGCGACGACGACCGAGCATTAAGCAGAGAATCAGGCCCGTGAGACCGGACGAGATGTGCACCACGTCGCCGCCCGCAAAGTCAAGCGCACCGATGACGTCGCCGATAAAGGAACCCTCGCCGCCCCAGACCATGTGGGCGAGCGGCGCATAGGCCACGAGCAGCCAAATGCCCAGGAAGGCCGTCATGGCACCAAACTTAACGCGGCCGGCCAGGCTGCCCGTGACGATAGCAGCCGTGATCATGGCAAACGCCATTTGGAAGGCGATGTTGATGATTTGAGGGTAGACGGCACCGTCCGCAGCATTGCCCTCGGCCGCCTGCAGCACCTGGTTGAGCACCGGCAAGCACAGCAGCTGGTCAAGGCCTCCAATAAACGGGCTCGAGCCGTCGCCGCCGTAGGCCAGCGACCAGCCGGCAACAATCCACAGCACACCAACCAGGCCAATGGCGCCAAAGCACATAAGCATGGTGTTGATGACATTTTTGCGCCTGGACAGGCCACCATAGAAAAACGCCAGACCCGGTGTCATTAAAAACACGAGCATGGTGCAGATGAGCATAAACGTTGTCGATCCCGTATCGTACATTCGCTCCCCCTTGATCGCATGAACGTTGTCGGCGCCCATAATGCGGCCGAGGGGCAACTGGTGTAGACCAGATACGGCGTTGTTAAACGCTGCGTTGTCGAATGGAAACGGTGCCGCAATCTTGGAAACGGCACGGCAACGGGCGCGAAACGAACGGGAAATACGCGAGTAAGGGAGCCGTGAGCGTGCCCGTCCCGGCTAGCGCCGAAACAGCTCGTGGGCGCGGTCGCGGAGATTAGTTGCTCGAATGACACCTTCGTAGCGATTGATGCGCAGACGCGGGAAGGCATTGAAAAAGCGCAGGTCACGACGACTGAGTGACACGCTCGGCACCGGACGGCTCATGCGCTTGCCGGCAAGGCGACGACTGAGCGATGGACGCGGCATACTCGGCGCGGCATCGGCGACGCGGCGGGCAGCGAGCGCCAGGCCGCGAGCACCATCCGAAATAAACGTCGGCATCGAAGCCTTCTCACGAAGGGCATCGAGCGTCGCGTCGCCCAGCTCGGCCAGCCACGCGTTAACGGCGCGACTGCGGATATGCGTCTGTGCCACCGAGTCGATCGCCGAATCGGGAATACGTTCGAGCATGGAGTCGGACGCATCGGCAAGTGACTCATTGATGCGGTCGGCAAGGTCGGCGCGCACACGCTCCAGCTGATCGGACAGGCGACGCCAACTGGCCAACGAGCACGCTGCGTCAACCATCATCGCGACCGAGACGATAAAGGCGGACAGCCGCACAATCAGCACCGGCAGATGGCCAAGCAGCCCCAGCAATGCCGGCTCCACCACGCGACAAATGCACAACGCGCCCAAGCCAAACGCGCAGGCCCAGTACAGGCAGATACGTCCGTGCAGGTTAAACGGCAGGTGCGAATAGTCCCAAAAGCGTGCGCCTGTTGTCTTTTCCAATAGAAGGCCCACACTGTACTCGATTACGCTGCACACAAGCGCCGCGGCGACAAATTGGCTCGAGGCATCCGGAATCCCGCGTAGCAAAAGCCAGCAGGCTATGCCGCCCACACCATAGATAGGGCAACACGGCCCCAGCAAGAATCCGCTGTTGGCAAAGCGTCCTTGGTTGAGCATGGCGCAGACTGTCGACTCCCATGCCCAACCGCAAAACCCGTAAAAGGCAAACGAGAGCACCAGTGCCGAGAGCGGGCAGGCGGCAAGCGTCGCGCCGTCAAATGCCATGTCGATCGCGGTCCCCACCGTCTACCCTCTCCTCTTTTCGCTCGATTCTTCACTCACGCCATCGTCTGCCTCGTCCTTGCGCGGCAGACGGCCGGCGATCGTCTCGCGCAGAGCACACCATTTATCCGCCAGGCACACAATCCATGCCTCACGACACGTCGGCGGCACCGGCACCAGCGGAAACATATGCCGCACGATAATATTCCGCTCGCGAGACGTTAGCTCAAAATCTTCCTCCGCACGCGCCAGGGCAAAAAACGGATGCCGAAAGCCATGCAGCCGATGGCTTGGGTCGGGATCGTGCCAATCGTAGAGAAAGTAATCGTGCAGCAGGGCTCCGCGCAGCAACGAGGCGCGGTCGACCGAGATACCGACACGGCCCAGGCGCTCGGCAAAGGACAGGCTCGCCCGCGCTACCGAAGTCACATGTGCATAGACCGTCACATCGCCATGCTGGATAAACTCGCGCGTCAGGTCCAAGCGGCCCGCCTGGGCGAGCTGACGGGCGGCATAGTCGACCTCCTGCGCGATTTTCTCGGCACGAACGACATCGGACATGCTGCCTCCTTCCAGCGACTCACGGCGACAAGCCACAGCCTACACGCATTGAATAAATCATCATCGAATCTACCAGTATGGCATCGGACAAAACGTTTTGCCCCACCAGTTGGCGAATTACCGCGCCGCCGTCACATATCAAACGCCAAAATGTGCGAGACTGTTTTGTGCAATTGTGCCGGCCGAGGGAGCGCCGGCGCTCGATTCGCATGGAGTAACCCACAACGATGCTGCTTACGCAAACGACAACGCCCGAGGACGTCAAGGCTCTCGACCGCGCCGAGCTTCCGCTGCTCTGCGGCGAGATCCGCCAGGCAATCCTCGAAAGCTCCGCCGCCGTCGGTGGGCACGTTGCTCCCAACCTGGGCGTCGTTGAGCTTACGGTTGCGCTTCATCGCGTGTTTAACTCCCCCATCGACAAGATTGTCTTTGACGTTTCGCACCAGACCTACGCCCACAAGGCGCTGACGGGGCGCGCGTACACCTATATCGATCCGGAGCGTTATGGTGAGGCTTCTGGCTTTGCCAATCCCGACGAGTCCGAGCACGACCTGTTTGCCATGGGCCATACCTCCACGTCGGTGAGCCTGGGCTGCGGCCTTGCCCACGCGCGCGACCTGGCGGGTGACGCGTACAACGTCATTACCATCATTGGCGACGGTTCGCTTTCGGGCGGCCTGGCGTTTGAGGGCTTTAACAACGCCGCCGAGCTCGACAGCAACTTGATCATCATCGTCAACGATAACGACCAGTCCATCGCCGAAAACCATGGCGGCCTGTATCGCAATCTGGCCGAGCTGCGCGCCAGCAACGGCGCCTGTGAGCGCAACGTTTTCCGCGCGATGGGGCTCGACTACCGCTATCTGGACACCGGTAATGATGTGTTAGCCCTCGTCGACGCGCTGCAGGAACTACGCAATATCGATCATCCCATCGTGCTGCACGTCTCCACCGCCAAGGGCAAGGGCTTTGAGCCGGCCCAGAGCGACCCCGAGCGCTGGCACCATGTGGGTCCGTTTGACATGGCAACCGGGCGCAAGCTCTGCCCGGGCCATCCGAGCGAGCCTGCGCCGCGCACCTATGCCGACATTACGGGCGAGGCACTCAGCGCCGCCATCGAGCGCGATCCGCAGGTCGTGGGCATCACGGCCGCCACGCCCTACATCATGGGCTTTACACCCGAGCTTCGCGCCGCGGCCGGCAAACAGTTCGTCGATGTGGGCATTGCCGAGGAGCACGCCGTGACCTTTGCCACCGCGCTTGCGCGCTCGGGCGCCAAGCCAGTCTTTGGTGTGTACGGCACGTTTTTGCAGCGCGCCTACGACGAGCTGTGGCACGACCTGTGCCTCAACGACACCCCCGCAACCATCCTGGTGTTTGGCGCGTCGATCTTTGGCACCACATCCGAGACGCACCTCTCGTTCTTTGATATATCCATGCTGGGCGGACTTCCCAACATGCGCTATCTGGCACCGGCCTGCATGGAGGAATACCTGTCCATGCTGAGCTGGTCGCTCGACCACCGCGAGCATCCCGTGGCGATCCGCGTTCCGGGCATTGGCCTGGTTAGCCGCCCCGATTTGGCGCCCGCCAAGGACACCGACTACAGCGCTGTTCGCTACGACGTGGTGCGTCAGGGCCGCGACGTTGCCGTGCTCGCGCTTGGCGATTTCTTTGAGCTGGGCGAGCGCGTGACAAACCGCTTGGCTGCCGAATACGGCATAGAGGCCACGCTCGTCAACCCGCGCTTTGCAACCGAGCTTGACCGCGAGTCTCTCGATGGCCTTGCCGCCGAGCATCGCGTTGTCGTCACCCTCGAGGACGGCATCTTGGACGGTGGCTGGGGCGAGCGCGTCGCGTGCTACTTGTCCTGCACGCCCGTGCGCACGCGCACCTTTGGCATCGCCAAGGGCTTTCCCGACCGCTACGACCCCAACGAGTTGCTTGCTCAGAACGGCATGACGGTCGAGAACATGGCCGCCGAAGCAGTACGCCTGCTGAACGAGTAGAAAAACCTCCGCAAGGGAAGCACCCCTGCGGAGGTTTTTATTTTCCCAACTCAATTGTCTCGATCTGTAACACCTAGAGGACAAATCCTCGCCCAATTGTTACAGATCTAGACAAACCGTCTTTGCCCCTGTTGTTTGTCTCAATCTGTAACAGATAGAGACCTTTTGTCCGTCCAGATGTTACAGATCGAGACACTCAAATCCCCCTAAAGAGAAAATCTCAATCTGTAACAGTTACTCGGCAAAAATGGCTGCAGGTGTTACAGATTGAGACAAAACAGCGAGGCAGGCCGCCACATCTGCAAGAACCACCACAAAGGTGCCTGTCCCCTTTGTGATAGTTTTAAGTCATGGTCGGCGCGAAAAACGAATAGCCGTTCATACGCGATCTCCTTACTTATATATGTCGCGTTGCCGCCATTATAGCGACCGCCGCGAGCGGCCATGCCGTCCGCAAAACGCTATCTCAGCTGCAATAACTGACGTTTGCCCAGATAAAACCTGCCAAAATAAACCTGTCCCTTTTTGGTAGGTAGAATTACCCATAAGGTAAGTATGTTTCTGAGTTATTTCGTGTTGACCCATTTGAGCGCGATAGGGTATAACTCTATTCAACCGCTAGGGATTTTATTGAGAAAGGTGTTCTACCATGAGCAAGAACCTCTCCCAGCAGGTCGTTTTCGACCGTCGCGGCTTCATCGCCGCCACCTTTGCAACCGTCGCCGGCCTTGGTCTTGCCGGCTGCTCCGACACCAGCGCCGAGGCCGACAAGGGTTCCGCCGCCGGCTCCTCCAAGAGCCCCGAGGACACCGAGGCTTCCACCACGCTCGATGCCAAGGCATTCGACAAGCTCGTCGACAACGGCCCCAAGGCCGATGACGACGCCATCGCCGCCAGCACCTGGGCCACGGCCGTCAAGGACGCCGGCGTCTTTAAGATCGGTGGCGTTCAGACCTCCACGCTCTTCTCCCTCCTCAACGAGAAGGACGGCAAGACCCGTGGCTTCGACGCCGGCATCGCGCAGCTCCTGTCCAACTACATTCTGGGCGAGAACAAGGTCGAAATCACCCAGGTGACCTCGGACACTCGTGAGTCCGTCCTGCAGAACGGCCAGGTCGATGCCGTCTTTGCCACCTACACCATTACCGATGAGCGCAAGAAGCTTGTCTCCTTTGCCGGCCCCTACTACTACACCCAGCAGGCCATCCTGGTGCTCGCCGACAACGACGACATCAAGAGCGTCGACGACCTGGCCGACAAGAACGTCGCCGTCCAGTCCGGCTCCAACGGCCCCGCCATCCTGGAGGAGTTCGCCCCCAAGGCCAGCCAGCAGGAGTTCAAGACCGACGAGGAGGCCCGCCAGGCACTTCAGCAGGGCCGCGTTGACGCCTACGTCATCGACAACAACATGCAGCAGAGCGCCCTGGTCCGCGAGCCCGGTAAGTACAAGATCGCCGGCAAGCCCTTCGGCAGCAAAGAGCCCTACGGCATCGGCCTGCCGCTCGATTCCGACGGCGTCGCCTTTGTCAACGACTTCCTTAAGAAGATCGAGGACGATGGCACCTGGACCGAGCTGTGGCAGATCTGCATCGGCGATCGCACGGGCGACACCAACGTTCCCGAGCTGCCCGAGATCGGCGCCTAGACAGCGAGCCCAGTAACGGCCGCTACGAAACCATACGGAAACGCACGATGCGCTTTATTGCGCTAAACTGTTTCCACACTGAGTTGTCGGGGCTTCCGTACACACGGGAGCCCCTTTCCTTATCGGCGGGAGGTCCGCATGAGTCTCTCCGAGCTCTGGTCGCTCTATGGCCAGAACTATATCGACGCGCTGCTAGCAACCTGGGGCATGACGCTTGAGTCGTTTGCCATCGCCATGGTGCTGGCCGTCGCCGTCACCGTGATGCGCGTGTCGCCGCTCAAGCCGCTGCGCATTTTTGGCGACCTGTATGTTCAGGTCTTCCGTAACATCCCCGGCATCGCGCTGCTTATCATCGTCGTCTATGCGCTGCCGCCGCTCAAGGTCGTCCTGCCCTACCGCACCTGCGTTATCGTCGCCACGGTCCTTTTGGGCTCGGCCTTTGGTTCCGAGAACTTTATGAGCGGCATCAACACCGTCGGCGTCGGCCAGGTGGAAGCCGCGCGCTCGCTCGGCATGAGCTTCAGCCGCATCCTCGCCAAGATCGTGATTCCACAAGCGCTGCGCTCGAGCGTACTGCCCATGACCAACCTCTTTATCGCCGTCATGCTCACCACCGCACTCGGCAGCCAGGTACCGCTTCAACCGCAGGAGCTCACCGGCGTGGTGAGCTACATCAACACGCGCTCGCTCGGCGGCGTCGCCGCGTTCTTTATCTCGGCGCTCGGCTACCTGGGCACGGCCTTTGTGGTGAGCCACATTGGCAACTACATCGATAAGAAGGTGAGGATCCTCCGATGAGCAAGCATTCCACCTCCGCTCTCACCATGCGCGATGCGCTTTACGAGGCTCCCGGCCCCAAGATGCGCGCCAAGATTCGCATCGGCACCGCTATCTCGCTTGTTGCCGTCGCCGCGCTCGCCGTCCTCGTGTTGCAGCGCTTTTATGTGACCGGTCAGCTTTCGGTCCACTATTGGTATTTCTTTACGCACCTCACCACCTGGAAGTTCCTGCTTGCCGGCTTTGAGGGCACCGTTAAAGTCGCACTCACCGCTGGCGCCATCGCGCTGGTGTTGGGCCTAGCCCTTATGCTCGGCCGCACCAGCGACATTAAGCCGCTGCAGCTGGTCTGCCGCGTGCTCACCGATTTCTTCCGCGGCGTACCGAGCCTGCTGTTCATCTACTTCTTCTTTTTGGTGCTGCCTCAGTACAAAATTGCGCTACCGTCGTTTTGGATGCTCACGCTCCCCGTCGCGCTCGCTGCAGCCGGCGTGCTGGCCGAGATCTTTCGCGCCGGCGTCAACGCCGTGCCGCGCGGGCAGGTCGAGGCAGCCCAAGCGCTCGGTCTCTCCAAAGCTAAAATCACCTTTAAAATCGTGCTGCCGCAGGCGATTCGGTTTATCATTCCGTCGTTGATTTCGCAGCTTGTGGTCGTAGTCAAAGACACCACCGTCGCCTACGTGGTGAGCTACCCCGACCTCATGCAAAATGCCCGCGTGCTCATTACCAACTACGACGCCCTCGTGTCGGTCTACCTGGTAATCGCGGTCATCTACATCCTCATCAACGTCGCGATCAACAAAGCCGCTGTCTACGTTTCGCACAAGACCGGCGCGACCATCATCCGCTAACGCTTTACCATTTCCAGTTATAAGGAGCCGAGCACCATGGCACAGAGCACCTCTTCCACCGGCAATCAGCCGCTGATCGAGCTCAAGCACGTCGATAAGCACTATGGCGATCTGCACGTCCTCAACGACATCAATCTCTCGGTCGACCGCGGCGAGGTCGTCGTCGTGATCGGCCCCTCGGGCTCGGGCAAGTCGACCATGTGCCGAACCATCAACCGCTTGGAAACCATCGACTCGGGCGAGATCCTCATCGAGGGCGAGCCCCTGCCGCAGGAAGGCAAGGACCTTGCCCGTATGCGTGCCGAGCTGGGCATGGTGTTTCAGCAGTTCAACCTGTTCGCACATATGACCGTGCTGCAGAACGTCATGCTGGGACCGGTCGACGTGCTGGGCGTCTCCAAGGACGAGGCCCGCGAGCGCGCCATGGACCTGCTGGGCCGCGTGGGCGTTGCCGAACAGGCCGATAAGGTGCCCGCACAGCTCTCGGGCGGCCAGCAGCAGCGCGTAGCCATCGCCCGCTCGCTTGCCATGCAACCCAAGGCCATGCTTTTTGATGAGCCCACGAGCGCCCTTGACCCCGAGATGATCAACGAGGTGCTCGAGGTCATGGTCCGTCTGGCCCAGCAGGGCATGACGATGATCGTCATTACGCACGAGATGAACTTTGCCCGCCGCGTGGCCGACCGCGTCGTGTTTATGGCCGACGGCCAAATCGTGGAAACCGGCACGCCCGACGAGTTCTTCGACCACCCCCAGACCAAGCGCGCCCAGGACTTCCTCAACTCCATCAAGGGCCACTAACCAGCAACCCCGTGGGACAAATCCATTGAAAGTGTTGTCCCACGTCTCTCATGCGCCCTGTCACCTTCAGATTCGAAAGCAGCACCCATGATCGGAACACGTACTTCCTCGTCCTATACCCCGCACGTCGACGTTGCCCCCTCCGACCGTCCGCTCATCCTCGTCGCGCCGCGTTGGGAAGAGGCAAAGCCGTTTTTGAGCGAGACACTCTCCCCCAACGAGGAAATCGCCAGTGTCTTTGTCGATGCCATCCTTGCCGCCGGCGGCCTGCCGCTGCAGATGTCCATCACCGAGGACATTGAGGTCATCCGTCATTACGTCGATATCGCCGACGGCATCGCCATTCCTGGCGGCCCCGATGTCAATCCCAAACGTTGGGGCGATGATCGACCCTACGACCCCACCCTCTGCTGCGAGATCCGCGATAGCTTTGAGTTTAAGCTGGTCGACGAGGTACTCCGCGCCAAAAAGCCGCTCTTTACCACCTGCCGCGGCACGCAGCTGCTCAATGTCGCCACTGGCGGCACCCTGTGCATGGACGTACCGAGCCTGGGCGCGCGCGAGGGCCGCACGCAGTGGCGCCATACCCACGTGCTCAACGACCCTGTGCATCCCGTCGAGGTCGTGCCGGGCTCGCTTCTGGAGCGCGCGGTTGGCGGGCACAGGCTTATCCAGACCAACTCCGCACACCACTGCTGCGTCGAGCGTCTGGGTAAGAGCACGCGCTTGGTCGCCAAGGCAACCGACGGCGTTCCCGAGTGCATCGAAGTCGAAGGCCAGCCTTTCTGCCTGGGCGTGCAATGGCATCCCGAGTACACCTGGCAGACGCTCGAGACCGACTTTAACCTGTGGAAGTCGTTTGTCCAGGCGGCGGCCAAGGTAAAGCAGGCCCGCTAGTTCGCGAACCGCACAACAAATAAGGACGCCCCGCCGGCCACATGGTCCGACGGGGCGTCCCTTTGCCTAGCTTAAACCGAAGGGAACGCGACAACGTCCGCAGGGCGCTCCAGCGTCTCGGCAATGCGATCGCGCACTTCGAGCAGACACTCGATAAGCAGCGGATTGAAAGCGCCGCACTCACCGTCCAAAATCATCCGAATCGCCTCTTCTTGCGAAATGGCGTCCTTGTACACACGCACGCTCGTCAACGCATCGTACACATCGGCCACCGAGACCACCTGAGCGGCAATGGGGATATCGTCGCCCTTAAGACCGTCAGGATAGCCCGTACCATCCCAACGTTCATGATGCCAGCGGGCGATTTGGTACGCATAGTCCAAAAGGGCACTTCCTTCATGGTTTCTGCCCAGATTGCGCAGCATGTCGGCGCCAATGGTAGTATGCGTCTTCATTATTTCAAACTCTTCGGGCGTCAGACGTCCGGGCTTGTTGAGAATCGCATCGTCAATCGACATCTTGCCGATATCGTGCAGCGCCGACACCAACGCAATCGAAGAACGCTCCTCGTTGCCAAGAGAGTACTTGTCGCTCCGTCGCGCCAAGTCGCCAAGCAGCAGCTCAGTCAACTTCTCGATATGCGTGACATGCCTGCCGCTTTCGCCATTACGGACTTCCATGACGCTCGCCATGATGTCGACGAGTATACGGCTGTTATTGACGCGCGCATTGTACTGCTGCGACAGCAGACTCGTCAGACGACGCTGTTTGGCATACAGTCGAATAATATTGTTGACGCGACGGCGCACAATGCGGTCATCGAACGGGCGACTGATATAGTCCGAGGCGCCCAAATCGTAAGCACGTAACACCACGTCGTCGGTATCTTCGCTCGAGATCATAATAACAGGTAGGCTATCGAGGGCTGCCTGACGCGAAAGCTCGGCCAGCACCTCACAGCCGCTCATGTCCGACATGACAATATCGAGCAGCACGAGGGACAGGTCGCCACCATAACGGTCAACCGCATCGAGCGTGGCGCGACCGCTATCGGCTTCTAGAATGCGATAGTCGTCCTTGAGCATCTCACCGAGGATGGACCGGCTCACTTTGGAATCGTCGGCAATCAGCACCAGGGGCTTTTGGCTTTGGAAGGCCTCGATGGAATCGGCATCGGTCACGACCGTACCGGCTTTTGTCTTAGCGTGGCTCAGTAACTGGACAGCGCGGCCAACGCCCTCATCGACTGTCTCGCCATGAATGCGAACGCCACCAACACATGCCGTCAAGCTCACGTACTCATGGCCCGGAATAATCGTGGCATGAACGGCATCGGATACCTGATGCAGGCGACGGGTGAAGTCATCGGAGGGAATATTGGGCATGACGACCACAAACTTGTCACAGCCATAGCGCACAAGCTCGTCAGTCGAACGGATTCCGCTGCGTATGGCTGTCGCCACAGCACCGAGCGCAAGGTCGCCGGCATGACGGCCACACGTATCATTGACGACCCTAAAATCATCAAGGTCGATCATCGCAACGCCGGCATTCATGCGGGCGCTACGGAGCTTTTCCTCGTAATATCGGCGATTGCGCACGCCCGTCAGCACGTCGGTGTAGACAAGGTCCTCTTCTGTGGCCTCTTGCTCATCAATCGGACGCACCATCAGCAAGACGTGAGGCTCACCCTCGACCTTTAGAGGGCGCAGACGGGCGCGGTACTCAACACCATCGTTGAGCAGTTGCTCCGACACCTCACCCGAATCTGCCAAGGCCTCAAGACTCGACTGACGCAGACAAGGGCAGCGATCGCCGGCGAGCAAGCAGTTAGGCTCGCTCTTAATCTGATCGGCCGACAGCAAACGCACCACGGGGTAGGTCTTCGCGACGCGGGCGACCTCAGCGGCAGCCTCGCTGGCAGTAAGATTACCCCCATATTTATTGAGCATATGCGGCCCTTTCCGTCGTTGGCCTGGCAACGGTACGCCCGTTAAACGTTACTAGAGTAACATCTTGCAGAGCAGGCAGGTGCACAATTGTTGTAATATTTTTAATAGCAATAGAACGGGTCAATTACCTCTGCGAATATGCAGCTCAAGATTGATTTATTGCAAGACACCAATGTTTATTGATTCTCCTGTATGAGTCACCGACGCATCAGCGGCTTAGAATGGCGCGGACGGCGTTGGCGGCTGCGACCGGTCGATCTCGAAGACCGTTATGCGCACCCGGAATTGTTACAACGGGGCAGCCCAGTAACTCCGCAGCCGCTCGTGCACCTGCCGCGCGGGACGTATCGGCCGAAAGCTCTCCCAAGCAGACGGCGGCAACGGTTTTTGATGCGCGAACTCGATCCCAATCGGGACCATACGTCATGACAAGTCCATACTCGTTCGCCATAAAGCCACGTCCATTGCGCATAGCATGTTTGGCTTCCGCTTTGGTTATACCGGGAGCTTCAGGATCGGGGTCTCCAATAGCGCCCAAGAAGACCCTCAGCGCCCTCGAAACTTTCCCCGCCGCAACCATCTCGAGCAAAACCGGGGCTGCGCCCAAGCCAACGCCCTCGCCTGTCACGGCCGGCTCATGCAAAATCGCAGACGACACTGCCGCCGCATCCGCATGAAGGAGCTCAAGGGCAACGAGCGTGCCAGCGCTGTGCGCGAGGACATTTGCCGGGGCGCCGGCATGTTGGATAACAGCTCGCAGGTCGGCAGCCTGAACTGCCAGATCGTAGCGTCCGTCTGCCGCATCGTCGCTCTCGCCGCAACCACGGCGGTCATAGGCAATGACGCGATAGCCGCAGGCGAGCTCGCGGGCGATGCCGTCAAAAAATGTGCCGTCGACGCACGCACCGTGCACGCACACCAAGGCGGGCGCATCGGACGATACATCCGGGCCGGCATACTCGCGGCAGGCAATCGTGGTGCCCGCATTTTCGACCGTAAAATCCATGTTGTGCCCCCATCATCAATGCCCATCCAGTTGCACGTCAGTACGGTTGGATGGACCCGCATTGCCTTATGCCTTGTTAACAGATTAACTGTACCCGAGCCGAGGCTTTTCATGGCACAGCATCATGAGCGACGTGAAAAAACGAAACTTGTAAAGCAAGAGCCCGCACCTTGTTTTGGAGCCGATGCTATGCTTAGGCACAATTGTCTAGAGGAGCATATGCCTATGTCTACGTTTTTGAATGCCAGCCCTATCTTTGGGCCCGTTCGCAGCCGTCGCCTTGGTCTCTCGCTCGGCGTCAACATGATGCCGGCCAGCGGCAAAATCTGCACGTTCGACTGCATGTACTGCGAAAACGGACTCAACGCCGAACGCCCCTGCCACGAGCCACACAACACGGCTGCCGTGGTGCTCGACGCACTCGAAGCCAAACTACGCGAGATGACGGTCGAGGGTGAGCTGCCCGATGTAATCACGTTTGCCGGCAACGGCGAGCCCACCGCCGCACCGGAGTTCCCGCAGGCTATCGCCGGCGCTGTCGCGCTTCGCGACCAGTTGGCCCCGAACACCAAGATTGCCGTGCTTTCCAACGGCACGCGCGCCGACCGTCCCCAGGTGCATGATGCGCTCATGATGGTCGACGACAACATCCTCAAGCTCGATACGGTCGATCCAGCATTTATCCAGCTGCTCGACCAGCCCGTTGGTCCCTACGACGTCGAGCACCAGATCGAGACGTTCGCGAGCTTTGATGGCCACGTTATCATTCAGACGCTATTCCTAACCGGCGAGTACCAAGGCAAGTCTATTGACAACACGGGCGACGAATATGTCGGCCCTTGGCTTGCGGCGCTCGAGCGCATTCGTCCGCAGGAGGCGACCATCTACACGGTGGCGCGCGAGACACCAGTCGCCGGCCTTGCTAAAGCGGCTCCCGAGGCGCTCGACGCGATTGCCACACGCGTGCGCGCCCTCGGCATCCCCTGCCAGGTGAGTTACTAGCACCCGTCTGCCCAAGAGCAGCTAATTTGGGACGGGGCTTTTTTGACTGCTTTTGGGAGCGATATGGGCGGCGCAAGGCCGCGCGGACAAAAGCAGTCAAAAAAGCCCCGTCCCAAATTAGCTGCTCTGCGGGTGGGCTATACTAGCCTCGGATGAAAGGAAGTTAGCCATGTATGACAAAGGACCCGTACCCGGCCGCAACGACGCTTGCTGGTGCGGCAGCGGCAAAAAATACAAGAAATGTCACAGCTCCTTTGATGAGCGCCTCGAGCGCCTGTGGGAAGAGGGCTGGAACGTCCTGCCCCGCACGCTCTATAAGACGCCTGCCGATATCGAGGGCATCAAGCGCTCGGCCGCCATCAACGTGGGCGTGCTCGATTATGTGGGTGAGCATATCACCGCGGGCATGACCACCAACCAGATCGACCAGATGATCTACGACTACACCGTCGAGCATGGTGGAACGCCGGCCGACCTCAACTACGAGGGCTACCCCAAGAGCGTGTGTACCTCGATCAATGACGTAGTCTGCCACGGCATTCCCTGCGATACGGACGTACTGCACGAGGGCGACATCATCAACGTGGACTGCTCAACGATCTTAGACGGCTTTTTTAGCGACTCGAGCCGCATGTTCTGCATCGGCAAGGTCTCGGCCGAGCGCCAGCGCTTGGTCGACGTCACCCGCGCCAGCGTGGAGGCGGGTCTGGCAGCCGTCAAGCCATGGCTGCCGCTCTCCGTGATGGCCGAGGCCGTACAAAAGACGGTCGAGGACGCCGGCTTTAGCGTGGTGCGCGAGTACGGTGGCCACGGCATTGGCAAGGAGTTCCACGAGGACCCGTTTGTGGGCTTTACCACCGAGGCGCCCGACGTGGACACTATCATGGTTCCGGGCATGGTCTTTACTATCGAGCCCATGGTCAACGCCGGAGCACCCGACATTAAGATTAGCAAGGGCGATGGGTGGTGCGTGCGCACCAAGGACGGCAGCGACTCGGCCCAGTGCGAGGTACAGCTCGTGGTGACCGATGACGGCTACGAGCTGCTGAGCTGGTAGCCGTAGATGCGCCAGATGCTGACGGGCACGCTCGTCTTACATCCGGCGTTTTATTTGAACGTTTTGCCTGATAAAACCTGCCAAAATAAACCTGTCCCTTTTTGGCAGGTTGAGCGGAGAGGAATGCTTGTGAACATCCTAGTTTTGCTGCCCGTCAACGACCGCCATCGTGCAATTCTTGAGTCGAGCGCTCCGGGCGAGGATTTTATCTACACGAGCGCCGGCGATATCACGCGCGAACAGGTCGCCGATGCCGACGTGATCCTGGGCAACATCGACCCTGAAATGCTCACGGCATGCGACCATCTCCAACTGTTGCAATTGCAGACCGCCGGCTATGACGACTACCTTGCCGCCGGCACCGTGCCGGCTGAAGCCAAGCTGTCTTGCTCGATCGGAGCCTACGGTCAGGCCGTGAGCGAGCACATGTTTGCCATGGTCCTTTCCATGATGAAGCGCCTGCCCGGCTATCACGACTTGCAGCGCGAGCATCGCTGGGAGGATTTGGGGCCGGTCACCTCGCTCAAAAACGCCAACGTGCTGGTACTGGGCGCAGGCGATATCGGTGGCCACTTTGCCACGCTCTGCCGCAGCATGGGTGCGCACGTCCGCGGCATCAAGCGCCATCCGCTCGTCTACCCCATTGTGTTTGAGGACATGGACGGCATGGATGCCCTGTCTGAGCGCCTGGCAGAGGCCGACATCGTCGCATCCTTTATGCCCAGCACGCCCGAGACCCGCGGCCTGGCGAACGCCGAGTTCTTCGCCGCGATGAAACCGGGCGCGTTCTTTGCCAACGGCGGCCGCGGCGATCTTGTGGTCGCCGACGACCTGGTTGCCGCTCTGGAATCGGGGCATCTCGCCGGCGCCGCGGTCGACGTCACCGATCCCGAGCCGCTGCCCGCCACAAGCCCGCTGTGGGATGCACCCAACATGCTCATCACGCCGCACGTCTCCGGCTGGTTCCACCTAGCCGCCACGCTCAATAACGTGGTCGACATCGCCGCGGAGAATCTGCGTCACCTGCTGGCCGGCGAAACTTTACGTTGTTGGATTGAGCATTAGATTGTTCCGGCGTTTTACCAAACGCCGGAACCCCTCGACGCTGCGAGCCCGCCGTTTGGCCAATCTGCCGTTCAATTTCAAAGGCGCGACCAGAAGGTCAGCGCCTTTTCATTTCACGGCACCTTGGCTCAAACGGCGGGCTCTCGCTGACTTTTGCTCTACCTGCGGCGGTTCCGCTGGCGTCGGCTTCATCTGCAAGCCTTAGCAGCTCCGTCTTACCGTTGACATTGCGGCATTTGCCCAGATAAAACCTGCCAAAATAAACCCGTCCTTTTTTGGCAGGTTTTAGAGCTCCACACTTTCGGCGCCGTTGATGTTTAGGTCGCGCTCGTAGAAAGCCGTGAGGGCGCGGATCGCGTACATCACGTCGCGCACGCCACCGGTCTCGTAGCTCGAGTGCATGGCCAGCTGCGGCAGGCCCACGTCCACGGCGTGCATGCTCGCCTGCATATTGGACAGATTGCCGAGCGTGGAGCCACCCGCCATATCGCTCTTGTTGGCAAAGGCTTGCGTGGGCACGTCTGCGTCATCGCAGATGGCCTGGAACACTGCGCGGCTAAAGGCATCGGTGCAATAGTGCTGGTTGGCGGCTTCCTTGATGACGATACCGCCGTTGAGCACGACCTGGTTGTGGGCATCGCACTTCTCGGCGTGGTTGGGATGCACGGCGTGCGCGTTGTCGCAGCTCACGAGCATCGAGGCGGCAAGCGCACGGTGGTACGACTCGTCATCAAAGCCCAGCGACCAGTTAATGCGACGCAACGCATCGGCCAAGAACGTCGACATGGCGCCCTGCTTGGTCTCGGAGCCAACCTCCTCGTTGTCGAAGCAGCAAAAGACCGAGATGTCATGCGCATTCTCGGCGCCCAAAAATGCCTGCAGCGAGGTGTAGGCGCAGGCTAGGTCGTCGAGCTTGGGCGTCGAGATAAACTCGTCGGCCCAGCCCCAAATGCGCGCGTCCTGACGATTGACCAGGAACAGATCGCGGCCCAAAATCTGCTCGGGCTCGACATCCAGTTCGTCGGCGATCAGAGCATCAAAGTCGCCCTGCTTAAGCTCACCGGCGCTGATGAGCGGGCACAGGTCGACAGCGCGGTTGGGTGCAAAGCCCTCATTGACGCCACGGTTCATATGGATAGCAAGGCTCGGAATGATAGCGACCTCGCGCTCGGTGGTAAGCAGGCGGCTCTCAATACGGTCGCCCTCGCGCACCAGCACGCGTCCAGCCAGCGCCAACGGGCGATCGAACCAGGTGTAGTCGATCATGCCGCCATAGGCCTCGGTGTTCAGGCGCAGCGTCTCGCCCGCGCCGTCAAGCTCGGGCACGGCCTTGACCTTAAACGTCGGAGAATCGCTGTGCGACGCCGTGAGCTGAAAATGATAGTCGCCGGCAACGCCGTCCTCGCCCCACGTCGCGGCCAGGTCCTCGCCCACCTTAAAGGCGATAACGCTCGAGGTGTTGCGCTGCGTGTAATAACGCCCGCCCGGCTCGATGTCCCATGCCGCATTCTCGGGCAGGTAGGTAAAGCCCGCCTCGTCGAGCTCGGCCATAATGGTCGCCGCCGTATGGAACATGCTGGGGCACGCCTCGATAAAGTCGATAAGGTCGTTGGCGGCCTCGATATCGTCGGCCGTCACATGCGTGCGTTCGGGCGTTTCCTGATCCGTCATGCTCTCCCCTTTCGCTGGGTTGATGGTCCCCTCCAGCATACCCCGCCACGCCAGCGCCGCACTCTTCATTCCATGTTTAATCCCGTGCCACTCACCAGGTTGAGCCATCATGCCCGCGCTCCTTTTGCGATAATTACGCTAACAGGACGAGAGGAGCCGTCATGAAGCCACGTAACATTGCCATCGCCTGCGGTGTCGCGGGAGTCGCCGTCGGCCTTGCCGCTGCCACCGGTATCGTTTACCGCAAGCAAATCAAGTCCGCCGCGTCGCTCAAACGCTTGACCGGCTACGCGGATGGCTATGACCTGTACGCAATCGACATCGCCTACGATTACGATCTTGATCGCATCATCGCCGCTGGCGTGCGCGACGACCAGGCCTACATCGATGCCGTGGTGGCGCAGGTGCTGCCCGGTGTGCCGGCACATGTCCAGGCTCCCCAGTTTGCCTGCAGCGCTTTTGTCGCCGTAGATGCCGAAGGCCGCGTGCGCACCGGTCGCAATTACGACTTTAAGGACGACACCTCGGCGCTGCTGGTGCGCAATCACCCACGCGGCGGCTATGCCTCCATCGGGTTTGCCGCCCTTAACAACCTGGGCGATAACACTCCGCTTGACTCCGTCGCCGGACGCGCCGCCGCACTCATGGGTCCGTTTGCCCAGCTCGACGGTGTTAACGAATGCGGCGTGTCCGTTGCCGTGCTCACCCTGGATTCCAAGCCCTGTGACCAGGACACGCAACGCCCTGTCATCAATACCTCGCTCGCCATCCGTCTGGTGCTCGACCGTGCCGCCACCACGCAAGAAGCTGTCGACTTGCTTTCCGCCTACGACATGCACGCCATGGCAGGACGCGATTATCACTTCTTTATCAACGACGCCACCGGTGACGCGCGCGTAGTAGAGTGGGATCCGCACGATCCGGACCGCGCTTTCAAAGCGACTCCTGTACGCCAGGTTACGAACTTCTACCCCTGCTATGGCGACGAAGTGCTACCCAACCAAAGGAACGGCGAGCTGGGCCATGGTAAAGAGCGCGCCGTCGCAATTGCCGATGTCCTTGACGCCCATGTCGGTGCCCAGGACGAAACGATTGCCTGGGAAGCCCTGCGCGCCGCAGCGCAAGAGCCCAATCCGGAAGACATCACCAGCAATACGCAATGGTCGGTCGTCTTTGACAATACCGAACCCGCCGCCGCTATTACGCTGCGCCGCCACTGGGGCGACGTCGACGCCTTCGCACTGTAAGGAGCCAGGCCCGTCGACCTTACGCTCGCCTGACGTTGTTTACATTTCTATACGCTTGAGCTAACACGTTTTACCCCCGTATCAACAGTGTGCGGGGGTAAACTTATGCGCATGTTATAACTTGCCCGGAAGGATTCATCATGCTTAGGATCGGTCTTCTTACCAGTGGCGGCGACTGTCAGGCGCTCAACGCCACCATGCGCGGCATCGTCAAAACGCTTATGACCAATAGCGAAGAACCTATCGAGATCTATGGTTTTGAGGACGGCTACCAGGGCCTTATCTACAGCAGGTTCCGCGTCATGACGCCCGCCGATTTTAGCGGCATCCTCACCCGCGGCGGCACCATTTTGGGCACGAGCCGCACGCCGTTCAAGCGCCTGGACATTCCCGAGGCCGATGGTGTCGAGAAGGTGCCTGCGATGGTCCACACCTATCACAAGCTGCAACTCGACTGCCTGTTTATGCTGGGCGGCAACGGCTCCACCAAGACTGCCAACCGCCTGCGCGAAGAGGGCCTCAACGTTATCGCTCTGCCCAAGACCATCGATAACGACACCTGGGGCACCGAAATGACGTTTGGCTTTACGAGCGCCATCGACGTCGCCACCAAGTGCATCGACGACATCCACACCACCGCCTCGAGTCACGGCCGCGTGTTCGTTATCGAGATCATGGGCCACAAGGTTGGCTGGATCCCGCTGTACGCCGGCGTCGCGGGCGGCGCGGACGTCATCCTGATTCCCGAGATTCCCTACGACATGGGTAACGTCATCAAGACCATCGAGCATCGCATGGAGACCGGCAGCCGCTTTACGATCGTGGCCGTCGCCGAGGGCGCTATCTCCAAGGAGGACGCGGCGCTGCCCAAGAAGGAGTACAAGAAGAAGCTCGCCGAGCGCACGAGTCCGTCGATTGTCTACGACATTGCCAAGGAAATCGAGGCCAAGACCGGTCGCGAGACCCGCGTCGCCATCCCCGGCCACACGCAGCGCGGCGGTCAGCCCGACGCCCAGGACCGCATCTTTGCGACCCAGTGCGGCGTTGAGGCGGCACTGGGCTGCCTACGCGGCGAGTTTGGCTACATGATTGCCCTGCGTGACGGCAAGATGTGCCACATGCCGCTCGAGGAGGTCGCCGGCAAGCTCAAGTTTGTCGATCCCCAGAGCGACCTGGTACGCGAGGCCAAGACGCTGGGCATCAGCTTCGGCGACGAATAGCCTCGGCCGAAATCCATCCCATCGGGCCCTCCGACCCCGCCCAACGTATTTCGATTTGGCTCCTCCCTTGACTCCGTCAAAGGTCGCCAATCGAAATCGTCGGTCGGGGTCGGAGGGCCCTGCGTTTACATGCTCGCCGAGGCTATTCGTCTTCTTGCTGCGGGTGCCTAGGGCAGGAGGCGCCGTGCATTTTTGGGAGTTTTCAGCAGCCGAGGGTGCCTGCATACTGAATTTTGGGCGAAAGGCAGGCGCCATGGGCCGCATCTTGTAAAAACGAGCGGCTCTTGAGGCGTTGGGAGCTCAGAATCAGGGCTTTCAGCGCAGTTTTGTGCGCCCGCTCCCATACTCGTGGACTCCGGAATGCTGAATTCTCCGGAATTTGCACGCCGCCCCTGGGGGTACCTGCGGGTAAAAAGCAACCGCCCCGCCAAAATATGCATTCTGCGGGGCGGTTTATGCAATAAAGCGACTGCGGCACGTCACAGCTCGCTACAACTTGAATCCAAGAACAGGTTACTCGGCGCTCTTGAGGGCACCGACCATGTCAATCTTGTTGAGGGTTCGGTTGGTGGCGAGGTTGACAATAATCGTAAAGCCAAACGAAAGCACCACAGCGAACACGAAACTCAGCGGCTCGACCTCAACATCAAAGTACAGCGACGGCATCTGAAGAACGTACGTAAAGCTCTCGGCAAGCAGGCCACCCAGCGGCACGCCCAGTGCGGTGCCAATCGCCGTAAGGATCAACGTCTCCTTATTGACGTAGTGGTGCACCTCGCCACGGCGGAAGCCCAGCACCTTGATGGTCGCCAGCTCGCGTTCGCGCTCCGAAATATTCGTATTAGACAGCGTAAACACCACCACAAACGACAGGCACGCCGCCATAAAGGTCACAAGCACTACGACCGAATTGGTAATCGTAAAGATCGCCTCATTGTTCTCCCAATGCTCGGCCGTACTCGAAATCGTAAGCCAACCGTCACTCTTAAGCTTCTTGCTAAACGCAATCTGGTCGGTCGACGAGCCCTTAAGCAGCACAAAGATGCCGTTAAGACGCGCGCTTCGGCCGAACGCGCGCTCATAGGTGCCCTGCGTCATATAAAGTGTGTTGCCCAGATAATTGAGCGAGATATCGCTAACCTTGACCTTGGTAACATTGAGCGACGAATCCTGGACCTGCGCCGTATCGCCCGGCTGAATCCCCAGCACCAGCTGTGAACTCTTGCTTAAATACACGTCCCCGTCACGCAGGGCGAGCGGTTCTTTGGACTCATCCTCCAGGCGCACGTAATCGTCCAGGTCATTCGTGCGGTCGTCGGGAATCACAATGAGCTGTACGGTCTCGCTCTTACCGCCAAACGTAAAGGTGACGTTGTCGGTCATAATCGGCAGGGTCGAGGTCACGCGCACGCCGGAGTCGCTGGCCGCGCTACGCTCTTCCAGCGCCGCACACGTCTGAGCATAGTCATCGGGATTGGCGACCACCAGCAAGTCATAGCGCGTGATGTGCCCGTGCTGTTTGGGCGAAAGCGCCACCGTCGTATCGCGGATGCCCATACCGCAGATCACGAGCGCCGTGCAGCCGGCGATACCGAAGATGGTCATAAAGGCACGTTTTTTGTAGCGGAACAGGTTACGCGCTGCCACCTTGTTCAAAAAGCCCATGCGGCGCCAAATAAAGCCGATGCGCTCAAGCAAGATGCGCGAGCCGGCTCGCGGGGCCTTGGGACGCATAAGCGAGGCTGGGGTCTCGGCCATCTCGTGGCGGCAGGCGATAATCGTGGCACCCACCACGCCCACGGCAAACAGCGCCACCGAGACGATCGAGGACACGATGTCGTACGAAAGCAGCATCTGGGGCAGTGAGTACATGTCATCGAACACCGTAAACAGGAACAGCGGCAACCCCACAAATCCGAAGATGTTGCCGAGTACGCCGCCGAACAGACATGCCCACAGCGAGTAGTCCACGTATTTGGACAGGATTCGCCCGCGTGAATAGCCGAGCGCCTTGTATAAGCCAATGAGCGTGCGCTCCTCCTCGACCATACGAGTAGCGGTGGTAAGGCTGATGAGCGCGGCTACGACAAAGAAAATAAATGGGAAAACCGTGGCGATGGCCTCAATCGAAGAGCTGTCGCTCTCGACGCTTGAGTAGCTTGCGATGTTACCGCGATCCTGGATGTACCAAGTGCATTCGCCCAGATCGGAAAGCTCGGCGCGTGCATCGGCAAACTGCTGGTCGGTGGCGGCGCGGCGCTGGTCCAAATCGGCCTGAGCCCGATCGCGCTCCTCACTGCCCTGGGGCATGCGGTTGATGTTGTCCTGCTCAATCCCAAAGAGCATATTCGCCTGGCGCTCGGAGGCATCCAAGCTTGCCGGCGCGTCGACCGTCAGCTCTTGGGCGCGCACCTTCTCACGCTCGTCGCGAATCTTCTCGATATTACCCTTGACCTCGTTGATCTTTGTCGTGTAGGCATCTGAATAGGAGTTGAGGCTCTTGGCTCCCTCGACGATCACGTGGACCGCGGAGTAGGAAGAAGATGTCGCGGCATCCTCGCTCACATAGAACTTATAGTCCGCAGCCGAAGCAGCGCGAAAGGCGTTGACTGTCGAGTCGGAGCTCACATCAGTAGGATCGAGGACCTCGGCCGTAATGGTGTAATCACCCGCGGCAAACTGGTCCTTGGCGCTTTGGTTCGACGAGCTCGCGTCATTGGCGGCAAAACTCACCGTGTCGCCGAGCTTTTTGCCCGAAGCCTTCAGGAACTTCGAAGTCACCGCGACCTCGCCGGCGCTCTCGGGCAAATCGCCGCTCACCAGCACCGGTTGATCGATATTCTTCCTGGAAAGGCTCTGAACGACTACACGCTCGCGCGTGGTACCCACGGCGGTGTAGGCGGTCTCGGTGTAGATGCCCTCGGCCGTCTCGACGCCGTCGACCTCTTGAATGGCCGCAAGATCGTCGCGCGTAAGGCCATAGGTCGACTGCACGTTAATGTCATAGACATTCTGCTGGTCAAAATAGACGTCGACCGAATCGCGCAGATCCTCGCAGCCCGCCTTAAGACCGCACATCACGCTCACGCCGAGCGCGGTAATGACCACGATAGATAGGAAGCGCTTAAGACTGCCTCGGATTGTGCGGGAGATGCCACGGCGAAAAACCGTCGGCGCCATATCATTTGAGCTTTGAGCGGTACGGTAGGTCGCGAACTCCCGATCGTGACCCACGTGCTCCGTATCGTGGTTTTGGCTGTTTTGGCGATCTTGGTCCATGGGCGCTACCACTCGATCGTCTCGATAGGCACGGGATTTTGCTGGACCGTCTCGCTCTCCACACGACCGCTCTTAAAGCAGATCAGGCGATCGGCCATGGGCGCGAGCGCGGAGTTGTGCGTGATGATGATGACCGTAATGCCCTGCTTGCGACAGGTGTCCTGCAGCAACTGCAAAATCTGCTTGCCGGTTTTGTAGTCGAGGGCACCCGTGGGCTCGTCGCACAGAAGCAGCTTGGGATTCTTGGCCAGTGCGCGGGCGATGGACACGCGCTGCTGCTCGCCGCCCGAAAGCTGCGCCGGAAAGTTGGCGAGGCGCTCGCCCAGGCCAACCTGGCGAAGTGTCTGTTCGGCATCGAACGAATCGGGGCAGATTTGCGCCGCAAGCTCGACGTTTTCGAGCGCCGTCAGGTTGGGAACCAGGTTATAGAACTGGAAGACAAAGCCGACGTCGGCGCGGCGGTATTCCACGAGCTGCGCCTCATTGGCGGAACTCACGTCGCGCCCATCCACCGTTACGGTGCCGGAAGTCGCCGTATCCATGCCGCCCAGAATGTTGAGCGCCGTGGTCTTGCCGGCACCCGAAGCACCCAGGATAATGGCGAGCTCACCGCGCTCGACCGTAAAGCTCGCGCCATCGAGCGCGTGAATGCGGGCGTCACCCTCGCCGTATGCTTTGACGACGTCCTTGAATTCGATATAAGCCATCGATTAATTCCCATCTGGTCGGATAACTCTTTAGTATTACCCATTTCGCACCGACCAAAAAGGGACAGGTTTATTTTGGCAGGTTTTATATGGGGAAACGAGGGGTGCGGGCAGGCACCAGGACTGTCCACGGCAACCATTTGACCCAAACCGTATCCACCGCTATGATGCCACTGCGGAATGAATGTCTCCGTTGGGTGCGCCAGCCAAGCTGCCGCGTTACCCTAAACCGCCTTGTTGCTGATGACTTCTGCTGTTACGTGATGCCCCTAGGCATCACGCCGCGGCAGGAGTCTTTTTTTGTTTTGGAGGAGAAGTGTCGGAAAGCAGCGCATCGAGCAGAATCAAACGTCTGCTCAACACCTATAGCGGTCTTGTGCTTATGGGTGCCGTCGGAATCCCCGTCGGTATCATCGTTGGCGCCATCTGCGCGCTCTTTGGACGCGTGCTTTTGGCGATCGGCGCCTTCCGCGACGAACACATCACCCTGCTCCTCCCCTTCCTCGCCCTTATGGGCCTTGCCATCGTGTTTGCCTACCGCGCTTGGGGCAAGGGCACCGACCGCGGCATGAGCCTGGTATTCGACGTAGGCCACGGGCGTGAGGACGCCATCTCGCCGCGCTTGGTGCCGCTCATTATGCTGTGCACGTGGGGGACGCACCTCTTTGGCGGCAGTGCGGGACGCGAGGGCGTGGCCGTGCAGATCGGTGCAACCGTCTCGCACTGGATCGGCCGACGTTTGCCGTTCCGAGACCCCGGCAACACGTTTTTGCTTATCGGCATGGCCGCCGGCTTTGCCGGGCTCTTTCGAACGCCCCTTGCTGCCACGGTCTTTGCTATCGAAGTACTGGTCGCAGGGCGCATGGAATACCGCGCGCTGTTTCCCGCGCTTACAGCCTCGCTCGCCGCAAGTATGGCCTCCGGTGCCCTGGGACTCGAGAAGTTTGAGGTCGCCGTTGTCGCCTCATGCGCGCTCGATCTCCCCGGTCTTGGACGGCTTGCGGTACTAGGCATCGCGTTTGGCATGGTAGGCGGTGCCTTTGCCTGGTGCCTTGCGCATGCCAAGACCCTTGCGGCGCGGCTGCTCCCCAACCCCTATGCGCGCATCGCCGCTATCGGCATCGCGCTATCGGCGATTCTGTTCGCACTGTGGCAGGGTCGATACTGCGGCCTTGGCACCAACCTGATATCGGCGGCGCTCAACGGTAACGGTAAGGTCGCCATCATGCCTTGGGACTGGGCGCTCAAATTCGTACTCACCATCGCCACACTTGCCGCAGGATATCAGGGTGGTGAGGTGACGCCGCTGTTTTCCATCGGAGCCAGCCTGGGTGTCGTACTCGCCGGGATTCTCGGCATGCCCGTCGAGCTCTGCGCCGCGCTGGGCTACGCAGCCGTCTTTGGCAGCGCCACCAATACGCTGCTCGCACCCATCCTTATTGGCTGCGAAGTCTTCGGCTTTGGTAATCTGCCGATGTTCTTTATTGTCTGCGTCGTGGCTTACCTGTTCAACATGGATAAGTCGATCTACGCCCTGCAGAAGCGGGCGTAGAAAGATGTCCAAGAAGGTGGTCTCAACCGGAAACGGCGTCCCACTCTGAGGCTGTATTCCGGGACACGGTTTCCGCTTGGGACGCCATTCGGAAAGCGCATCCCGCTTTAAAACGGAATTCCGGGACGTGGTTTCCGTCTGAGTCTCCATTCGGAAAGCGTGTCCCGTTCTTTCACGGCATCTTGGCTATGCAAAGTGTTCGAGCGCTAGTCCTCGTACGCGCCCTCAAGCCGAAGCAGCCACTCCTTGCGATCGAGCCCGCCGGCATATCCGTTAAGCGAGCCGTCGGCGGCAACCACGCGATGGCACGGCACGATAATCGAAATAGGGTTGCGAGCGACCGCAGCCCCCACCGCACGAGGAGACACAACGGAGTCCTCGTTCCCCGGCACCCGATGGCGGGCGGCGATACGAGCCGCAATCTCGCCATACGTGGCGACCTCGCCACGCGGAATAGAAAGCAGCTCAAACCAAACTTCACGCTGAAACGCCGTACCGATCATATGCAACGGCGGCGTATACCGAGGCTCCTGCCCTGCAAAATAAGCATTCAGCCAAGCCCACGAACGCTCAAGCACCGAAGAAGCCGCACCATGAGCCGGACTCGCCGACGACATGCCACCAGCACCGGAAACCGCATCGGCCCCTTCAACATGTTCGGAGTCTTCCCGGAGAAGCGTGGAGCCAAAGTGCTCCTGCCCCTCAAACCAAAGCCCCGTCAGGCCGCGGCCATCAGCGGCAAGCAGGATTTCGCCCAAAGGCGAAGCAAACGTCGTCGTGACCACCAGCGGCTCCTTTCAAAACTCCGCACCATAATACCGCGAATTGTGCAGACGACTCCGCAGATACGCCCGGGCAGGCTCGTAATTGTTTAAGCGAGGCCGCTTTCCCCAATCAAGAGAAGAAGACGCGGGGCTTCGACGCCAGGGCGGTACCCATGCCAGCTGAGCTCTAATACTTTTCCCGAGAAGTGAACGAGTAAAAACGAAGCCCCGAAGCATCCACACTTTTTGATTACAAAACCGCAGGATTCGCGCAGCAAAACCGCAGGAAATAGTGGTCAAAATATGCCAATGCTTCGGGGGTCCAAAATAGGTCGTTCACTTCTCGGGAAAAGTATTCAACTTCAATTCACCCCAACCCCAAAGTCACCTCAGGCAGCAGGCGCGAAGCGCCGCAGCTGCCGTCACGGCCCTGCAGTCCCCAAAGGCGGCAGGCGCAAAGCGCCGAGGCCGCCGCCGGGACCAGGGCCCGCAACGGCCACGTGCCCTCACATCAGCCCAGCGGCCCCAACCAACAACGGACCCATCGCAGGCCGCTCGCAGCCGAGTCACCGCAGGCGGGGGCCGGGCTTAGCTTTCAGAACACTCCGCAGACCAGTGGGGGGGGGGGGGGGGGGGGGGGGGGGGGGGGGGGGGGGGGGGGGGGGGGGGGGGGGGGGGGGGGGGGGGGGGGGGGGGGGGGGGGGGGGGGGGGGGGGGGGGGGGGGGGG